>JAODMA010000145.1 GCA_025464545.1 Arthrobacter sp.
GCCACGACGGAAACTGCCGACCCCAGCACCCGGCCGGGGTTCGAAGTGAACCCCGAGCTCCTCTCGATGGCGCGGGCCGAAAGCCAGATGAACTTCCGCGGCCGTTTCGGCCACGGCGGACGCAATGACAGGCGCCAGCAGCGCCGGCGCGACGACGCCCCCCAGGGCGGCCCGCGCAGCCCGGTCCGCAAAGCGAGCCGGCCGCAGGTCATCGCCAGCCTGGATCGCCAGGACCTGCTCCCGGCGATCACCTTTATCTTCTCCCGCGCCGGCTGCGACGCCGCCGTGGCCCAGTGCGTCTCTGCCGGGCTCTGGCTGACCACCGAGCAGGAGCAGACCGTCATCGCCAGCCGCGACGACGAGGCCGCCCAGTACATCAACTCCGATTACCTGGATGTGCTTGGGTTCTGGAGCTGGCGCGACGGCTTGTTGCGCGGCCTCGCCGCGCACCACGCGGGCATGCTGCCCACCTTCAAGGAAGTCGTGGAAAAGCTCTTCGTCGATGGACTGGTCAAGGCCGTCTTCGCCACCGAGACCCTGGCGCTCGGCGTCAACATGCCGGCGCGCTGCGTCGTGCTGGAAAAGCTCGACAAGTTCAACGGCGAGGCACACGTCAACATCACCGCGGGGGAGTACACCCAGCTGACCGGGCGGGCCGGCCGGCGCGGCATCGACGTCGAGGGCCACGCCGTCGTGCTGTGGCAGCCGGGCACCGACCCGGCCGCCGTCGCCGGCCTCGCCTCCAGGCGGACCTACCCGCTGAACTCCAGCTTCCGGCCGACGTACAACATGTCCATCAACCTGCTGGACCAGTTCGGCCGGGTGCGTGCCCGGGAGATCCTGGAGTCTTCCTTTGCCCAGTTCCAGGCGGACCGTTCCGTCGTCGGGCTCGCCCGGCAGGTCCGGAGCCGGGAAGAGTCGCTGGCCGGGTTCAGCAAGGCGATGACCTGCCACCTTGGCGACTTCACCGAATACTCCAGGCTGCTGCGGGCACTGTCCGAGGCCGAGAAGAACGCGTCCAGGAGCGGTTCCCGGGCGAAGAAATCCCTCACCGAGGACTCTTTGAGCCGGCTGCTGCCCGGGGACGTGGTGGAGGTGCCCAGCGGCAGGGCGCCGGGGCTCGCCGTCGTACTCAGCTCGGACCATCACTCCCGCGAACCCCGGCCGGCCGTTCTGACGATGGACAACCAGTTGCGGCGGATCGGCATCCACGACGTCGAGGGCCCGCTCGCGCCGATCACGCGGATCCGGATCCCGAAGTCCTTCAACGCCAAGGTGCCCAAGTCGCGGCGCGACCTCGCCTCGTCGGTCCGCAATGCCATCCGCGAGAACCGCCCGCCCGCACCGCCCAACCGGAACGACGACTTCGGCCGCGCCGCGGCCTTGCCGAACCAGGAAAAGCGGATTGCCGAGTTGCGGCGCGAACTGCGCGCCCACCCTTGCCATGGCTGCAGCGAACGCGAAGACCACGCGCGCTGGTCCGAGCGCTGGTGGAAGCTCCGGCAGGAGACGGACGGGCTTGTCCGGCAGATCCAGGGCCGCACGAACACCATCGCGAAAACTTTCGACCGGGTGTGCGGCGTGCTTGCCGCGTACGGCTACCTGGAAACCTCCGATTCGGGGGTGCTCACCATCAGCCGGGACGGACAGCGGCTGCGCCGGATTTACGGGGAAAAGGACCTGCTGATCTCCCAGTCCCTCCGGATGGGAGCCTTCAGCGACCTCGACGCCGCCGAAGTGGCCGCATTGGTCAGCGTCCTGGTGTACCAGGCCAAACGGGAGGACCGCGGGCTGCGCCCCAAGATGCCCAGCGTCTCGCTGGAATCCGCCGTCGATACCGTCGTGCGGGAGTGGTCGGCCCTCGAAGACGTGGAAGAAGCCAACAAGCTGCCGCTCACCGGGGAACCCGAGCTGGGGCTCGTCTGGCCCATTTACAAATGGGCCAAGGGGCGGCACCTCCAGGACGTCCTCAGCGGCACGGACCTGGCCGCGGGTGACTTTGTCCGCTGGGTCAAGCAGGTCATTGACCTGCTGGACCAGTTGGCAAAGATCCCCGACCTGGACCCGCGGATCTCCCGGCTCTGCGGTGACGCAATCAAACTCGTCAAGCGCGGCGTCGTCGCCTACTCCTCCGTGACGTAGCGCGCCCACCGCCGTTACTCCGTGATTCGGCCCTTAGCCGGTCACCTCCCTCGAACACGGCCGGCGCGCGCCGGCGACAAGCTGCAAAAGGAGCTCCCGCACCATGACCGACTCCCCGGCCACCCCGGCACCCCGCAAGGTGACGCTGTACCGCAATGGTTCCGTCTACACGGCCGCCGATCCCTTTGCGACGGCGATGCTGGTCGACGGCGACACGGTCGCGTGGGTTGGTTCCGAACAGGCCGCCACGTCCATCGCTGACGCCTCGATGGACGTTGTGGACCTGCACGGCGCGCTTGTGGCCCCCGGCTTCGTCGACTCGCACGTCCACCTGACCGAAACGGGAATCGCGCGGGACTCCCTGCAGCTCGGCGGCGTCAGCTCCGCCCGCGAGCTGCTCGATGCGGTCGCCGGCTCCACCGCTGAGGGCACCGTCATCGGCCACGGCTGGGACGAGACGCGGTGGGCCGATCCCAGCCTGCCGTCCGCAGCGGAGCTGGAACGTGCGGCCGGCGGTCGCAAGGTCTACCTCTCCCGCGTCGACGTGCACTCAGCGCTGGTTTCCCCTGCCCTGGCGTCAGCGGCCGGCCTGGATGGCCTGTCCGCCGGCGGCCAGGTCAAGCGCGCCGCCCACACGGCCGCGCGGCTCGCAGCCCGGCGCCTGCCCGCCGCCGCACTTCACGGCTACCAGCGGCAGGCCCTGGCCGAAGCAGCCGCCAACGGGTACGTGGCCCTCGCCGAGATGGCGGCACCACACATCGGCAGCATCGAGGACCTGCAGCTCGCGGCCGGCTGGAACGAGGGGAGTGGCAATGGTCCCGCCGTCCCCGAGATCCTGCCGTATTGGGGCGAACTGGCCACGTCCCTGGAACACGCACAGTCCATCCTTGACGGTTTGGGCGTGTCCGTCCTGGGCCTCGCCGGAGACCTGAACATCGACGGCTCCATCGGATCGCGCACCGCGGCGCTGCGCTCGGACTACACCGACGCCCCGGGGGAGCGTGGCAGCCTGTATGTCTCGACCGACCAGGCCGCCGCGCATCTGGCCGCCTGCTCGCGGTTGGGCATCCAGGCGGGCTTCCACATCATCGGCGACGCCGGCCTCGATGCGGCGCTGGACGCCCTGGACCTGGCCGCCGCTGAAGTCGGGGAGCAACGGGTCCGTGCCGCCGGCCACCGCTTCGAACATGTGGAACTCGCCGATGCCAGTGCCATCAGCCGGCTGGCGAAGTATTCCGTGACGGTCAGCGCTCAGCCGGCTTTCGACTCCGCCTGGGGCGGAGCCGGCAAGCTGTACGAACAACGCCTCGGCTCACGGCAACTGGGGATGAACCCGTTCGCCTCTTTCTACGCCGCCGGAGTTCCCATCTGCTTCGGCAGCGACAGCCCGGTGACCCCGCTGCGGCCCTGGTCCAGCGTCCGGGCCTGTTTGGAGCACAGCAACCCCGCCGAGCAGATTTCTGCCCGCGCCGCCTTCCTCGGCCACACCCGCGCCGGCTGGCGCGCCGCCCGCTACCGGAACCCGATGGCGGGTCAACTGGTCCCCGGCGCGCCGGCAAGCTTCGCCGTCTGGGAGGTCGAAGAGCTCATGGTCCAGGTTTCGGATGGCCGGGTGCAGTCCTGGAGCACCGATCCCCGGGCCCGCACGCCCCTGCTGCCCGCGCTGGACACAGGCTCCGACCCGGACTGCCTGCTCACCGTCCGCGACGGGCTTGAACTGTTCTCAAGCGGCGCCCTCGGGGCCTGACACACGGGGCAAACATGCCGAAACATTCACCGCCGCCGGACCCTGCTGGCCTGCGGCGATGGATGAAATGGCAGGTCACGGTCCGGTTGACAGAATTCGGGGTGCCCGTAGCATTGACGCTCAACGGAGGGTTGCGCAGGACGCAGGCTCCGGACGTCCCCGGTCAGTTCCAGCGCGCCGCATGCCGTGCGGCGACCTTGGTTGTGACCATGGGTTACCCCAGGGGGCGGGTCCACCTCGCTGCAGAAAACTGTTCCGGCGGCACACTTCGCGGACTTCCGGAACTGGCCCGAAGCGGGTGGACCTGCCCAGGGAGGGGACGGCCTTTGCGGGCCCCGCGACTCCCTATAATGGTAAGTTGCGCCTGGTGTCCGCTATCGATCGATTTCCCGGCGTTCTGACCGCTCCCTTCAAGGAAAGGCCCCGCTGTGCGTGTCCTCACGATCATCCCGACCTACAACGAGCTCGAATCGTTGCCCAAGACTCTCGGGCGTCTGCGCATCGCTGTGCCGGCCTCCGATGTCCTGGTTGTTGACGACAACAGCCCTGACGGGACGGGTGGGCTGGCGGACCGGATCGCCGCCGAGGACAGCCAGGTCCACGTCATGCACCGCGCCGGCAAGGCGGGACTCGGCGCGGCGTACATCGCAGGCTTCAAGTGGGGCCTCGACGCGGGCTATGACGTCCTGGTGGAAATGGATGCCGACGGTTCCCACAAGCCCGAGGAGCTTCCCCAGCTCCTTGAGGCGGTGGAGCACGGCGCCGACCTGGCCATGGGTTCGCGCTGGGTTCCCGGTGGCAGCGTCGTCAACTGGCCGCTTTACCGTCAAGCGATCTCGCGGGTCGGCAGCACCTACGCGCGGATCATGCTCGGCGTCAAGATCAAAGACGTGACTGGAGGTTTCCGCGCGTTCCGACGCACCACCCTGGAGAAACTCAACCTCGATACCGTGGACTCGGTTGGCTACGGCTTCCAGGTGGACCTCGCCTGGCGGGTGGCCAAGCTCGGGCTCAACATCGTGGAACGTCCGATCACCTTCGTGGAGCGGGAGCTTGGCGCCTCAAAGATGAGCGGCAACATCGTGGTCGAGGCCATGGTCAACGTGACGCGTTGGGGCCTGAAGGCACGCTGGAACAAGCTGACAGGCAGGAAGGCGCTCTAGCGCCACGTTCGAGCAGTACTAGAAAGGGCCGGGCCCGCTCCGTCGGTATCGACGTTGCGGGCCCGGCCCTTATTCTTGCTGCGCTTTTACTGCGCGGCTGTTTAGGCCGAGCGTCGTTCGCCCCGGCGTTCACGCAGGATTGTGAGGCGGTCTTCGAGGATCTGCTCAAGCTCGGGGAGGGAGCGGCGTTCCAGCAGCATGTCCCAGTGCGTGCGGACTGCCTTTTCGTTGCTGTTCACGGGACGTTCACCGTCGACCAGCAAGGCTTCCTTGCCCGTTTTCGATACCCAGACCGGGGGGATCTCCGCTTCGGAGGAGAAGGTCACGAATACCTGCTCGCCGTCCTCGCAGCGGTACTCAACCCGCTGGCGCGGAGCCGGTTCGACGCCGGATTCGGTCTCCATGCTCTGTGCGCCAAGGCGCATACCCCGCAGGCTGCGATCGCTCATCTTTTCTCCCTCTATTCGGTTCGCAGGGTCGTGCCCTGCGTGATCCGGGGGCCGTAGGGCCTCGCCGGACTACTGTGTGCATCACGTTGCTTTAAGTTGACAACCACTGGACAACGACCGGATAAATCGTCACTGGATTCAACGCTTTGCGAAGCGTAATTGTTCCGACGGGCTGAACCAGCCGGACAAATATTCAAGTATACGGGAACGGCACGGGTCCGGTAAAGCCCTGCCGCCGCCCGCTGGCCAT
>JAODMA010000151.1 GCA_025464545.1 Arthrobacter sp.
GCGTTACCGGCGTGCCCGGCCCCGGCGATCCCGGCGTCGGCGTGCCGGGCGTTCCCGGCGTGAGCGTTCCCGGCGTGCCCGGCGTGAGCGTTACCGGCGTCGGCGTCGGCGAACCCGGCACGAGCGACAGACCCGGCAGGGTGGGCGTGGGCGTCGGCGTGAGGGTCAGACCCGGCAGAGCGGGTGTCAGCGGCGAGTTCGGCGGCGCAGCAGCAACGGGTGTTTCCTCAACACCGCCGGCGACTTCATGGGTGCGGTCATCCCGGACCGGGATGGCCCATCCGATGCTGGCGTTCGACGATTTGTTGGCCTCCGGCTCAAAGCTGATCATCTCGAAGGTGCCGAGCGGGTCCACCTGGGTGGTGGGGAGCAGGTTCCAGCCGTGCGGGTCGGCATGGGCACCATTCAGAATTGTCTCGAAATGCAGATGGCATCCGGTGGAGGATCCCGTCGTTCCGACCCTGGCTATGACCTCGCCCACCCGGACCGAGTCGCCCTTCTTGACGGCTATGGCCTCGAGGTGGTTGTAGGTGGTGATGAGCCCGTTGCCGTGGTCGATTTCCACCCGGTTTCCGCCGCCCCAAGGGTGCCAACCGACTGCCCGCACCACGCCGGCATCAGCGGAGTAAACCCTGGTTCCGCAAGCGGCAGCGTAGTCCTGGCCCCAGTGGAATTCACCGGAATGACCGGTGAGCGGGCTCGTGCGCAGCCCATAGGGCGATGACTCCCGGAGCGATTCCAACGGTGCCAGGAGCCAGCCCGGCGCGGGACGCTGCAGGCTGGCAGACGCAACGTTCAGCTCCCCTGGCCCTCCGAGCTTTGAACTCGTCTCAACCATGGAACGGCTGAAAGCGACCAGCGAGGAGGCATCCGCGGTGAAGGCACCGAGGGCTTCCCCCACGATGCTGGACGCGGCCGGAGCGGCTGGAAGAACGGGAATGACGGCGCCTAGCGGCGCAGGCCCAACGGCGCCCGTGACGGGGGCCGTGTTCGGTGCAGGGTGGGACACGCCGCCGGCTAGGCCCTGAACCCCGAAGGTCAGGACAGCCAGGGACAGGCAGAAACCCCCGGACAAGCAGCGCACGGCAATAGTCCGCGCCCTAATCGGCTTCTCACTCGATGAGTTTCCCCAGTGCTTTCCCACGATGTGACTCCTGCATCATGTACGGTAGACCGCAATCTTCACGGACTCACCTACCTATGGGACCACAGACGGGTAGGTCTGGGAACCGTAATGACCACTCAGATCCGCCCCGCATCCGCATCTCAGTGCACCCGTACCGGAGCCTCAGTAGTGCCTGAGTAGCGGCCAAGTAGTGCCGGATCCTAAAGCAGGTGTTGGAGCAGGCGGAACGGGGTATGAACGGAGTCGCCGGGAGGAGCAGCATGCCGGCCGGAGCCGGCAGCACAACCAGGCACTCGCCCGCCGGAGCGTGCGCAGGTTGCCGGTAAGGTGCGCGAGAATTGACCATGCGCAACGTCCTCAGGGAATTGCAGTCCGAGCTCAAACAAACCTTTACCGGTTCCCGCGACGCGGTTCCGGAGTGGGTGCCCCGGCTTGCCAGCGGAGACGACGCCGGCTACCACCTACCCGGCTCCGCTGTCTGGGCTGTGCACGGGGATATGCCCACCATCGTCGCGGGCATCCGTGCCCTGCTGATGCAGGCACTCCATCCTGGTGCGCTCGCCGGCGTGCACGACCACTCACGCTTCCGCGATGACCCCCTGGGGCGTCTGGCCGGGACGATCCGGTGGATCTTTACCGTGACCTACGGTTCGACGGATGCCGCGCGCGGGGCATCGGCCTGGGTGCTGCGGCTGCACGAAGGTGTACACGGAAGCTACGTGGACGGCCACGGCACCGCCCGGGGCTACGCGGCGAACGACCCCGAACTGCTTCGTTGGGTCCATATTGCCTTCACCGACGCCTTCCTCTCCGCGCACAAGCTGTGGGGCCCGCCCATCCCCGGCGGCCCTGATGCCTATATCCGCGAGTGGGCCCAGGCCGGCCGGTTGATGGGCGTGGACGCCCCGCCGCTCAGCGAGGCGGAAATGCGCCAACAATTGGACCGCTGGTACGACGACGGCGAACTCCGCAGCGATGAAAGGGTCGCCGAGACGGTGGCGTTCATCCGCGATCCGCCCCTCCACCCGGTCCTCCGGCCGGGCTACCGGGTGCTGTTTGCCGCCGCCGTGACCAGCCTCGAACCCAAATACCGGGAGCTGCTCGGCCTCGGGACCGCGCAGCTGGGTCCCTTCCCGCTGCCGGTGGTGCTGGCCACGCGCCTGACGCTCGCCGTCGTCCGTCTTGCCCTGGGCCGGGTGGGGCCGAGCGAACAAGCTGCCCGGGACCGGCTGCGGAGGCTGGGATACCAGTTCTGAGCCTCGATGCGTGGCCGGGCGGGACCGGCCGCGGAGGCCACGGGCGGGGCAGGCCATCGAGAGGGCGCAAAAAGGCCCCGGTCCAAAGGACCGGGGCCAAGCGCGGAGAATGGGGGATTTGAACCCCCGAGGGCGTTAACCCAACACGCGTTCCAGGCGTGCGCCATAGGCCGCTAGGCGAATTCTCCAGTAGCTTCTGAATCAAAAGCAGATA
>JAODMA010000191.1 GCA_025464545.1 Arthrobacter sp.
GCCACGACATCCCTTCACGACTCTGGTTGACCGGACCCCCGGCACCCTACGCTCAGGCTACTGATTCAGCCGAAGCAACGGTGCAGGAGGAAGAATGCAGTTCGACCTAAGCGCAGTGGAAACCGCACCCATGGTGTTCATTGGAACGCTCGTGATTGCCTTGGTCATCACGCTGTTCATGATGACGGCGGCGCTGGCCGCCTTGGTGCTGACCGGCGTCGGGCGCCTTGTGTGGCTCATCTGCGCTACCCTCCTGCTGGGACTCGTACGCGGCCTCAACTACACGTGGGACCGGCTGGTCCACCACGCCTCCACGGTGGAGCTGCCCGGGGAGCTGGCCAGCGACTTCACGGCTGACTTTATCGGGCAATCGGCCCCTAGTACGGGGACTTACCCGCGGGTAGTATTGCGGGACAGCTGAAGGGTCCTCCACCCACGGCGGACCCAGGGCTCGAGCCGGTCACCCCGGTTAGAGGAGATGCCCGATGAGCTCCGCCGTCGACAATCCAGCCGCTGATAATTCCTCAACTCAAGCTCCCCACAAGGGCGCAGCCGCCGACAGTCCCGCCGCTGACGTGCCGGTCCCCGCTGGTGCGATCGGGTCGGAAGCCACCGCCGCCGACGCCCGGGCCATCGCCGAAGCCGCCCGTGAGACCAGCTGGGACAGGCCCAGTTTCGCCAAGGGGCTTTACCTCGGCAGCTTTGACCTGAACCTGATCCACCCCTGGCCGGAAGCCCCCGCGGACGACGTCGAACGCGGCGAGGCATTCCTGGCCCGTCTGACCGCCTATTGCCGGACCATGTCCGGCCGCGAAATCGAGCGGAATGCCCTGATCCCCGACGAGTACCTCAAGGGACTAGCGGAGCTCGGCGTCTTCGGCATGAAGATACCCCGTGACTACGGCGGTTTGGGGCTCTCCCTCGTCTACTACGGCCGTGCCCTGGCGCTGCTGGGCTCGGTGCATCCCAGCCTTGGCGCCCTGCTCTCCGCCCACCAGTCCATCGGCGTCCCGGAGCCGGTGAAGGTGTTCGGCACGCCCGAACAGAAGCGCAAATACCTGCCGCGCTGCGCCGCCGGCGCCATCACCGCGTTCCTGTTGACCGAACCCGACGTCGGCAGCGACCCGGCAAGGATGGGCAGTACCGCCCGGCCCTCGGACGACGGTGAGTCGTATCTGCTGGACGGTGTCAAACTGTGGACCACCAACGGCGTGATCGCCGAACTCGTCGTCGTCATGGCGCTCGTCCCGGCCCACACCGACGCCGACGGCACGGACCACAAAGGCGGTATCAGCGCCTTTGTGGTCGAGATGGATTCGCCCGGCATTACCGTGGAAAACCGCAACACCTTCATGGGACTGCGCGGCATCGAGAACGGCGTGACGCGCTTCCACCAGGTCCGGGTCCCGGCGACGAGCCGCTTGGGACGCGAGGGCCAGGGGTTGAAGATCGCCCTCACCACCTTGAATACCGGCCGGCTCTCGATTCCGGCCCTCTGCGTTGCCTCCGGACGGTGGAGCCTGAAGATCGCCCGCGAGTGGTCCAACGCCCGCACACAGTGGGGCCGGCCGGTCGGCCGGCACGAGGCGGTGGGCAAAAAGATCGCGTTTATCGCCGCCAGCGCCTTCGCCCTGGACGCCGTGTTCGAGCTGTGCGCCGAGATGGCCGACGCCGGGCAGAAGGACGTCCGGATCGAGGCTGCCCTCGCCAAGTTGTGGTGCACCGAAATCAGCTGCCGGATCGCCGATGAACTGGTGCAGATCCGTGGCGGCCGCGGCTTCGAGACAGCAGACTCGCTGGAAGCCCGCGGCGAACGCGCCGTACCGGCCGAACAGCAGGTCCGGGACCTGCGAATCAATAGGATCTTCGAGGGGTCCTCGGAAATCATGCGCTTGCTGATCGCCCGCGAAGCCGTGGACGCGCACCTGGCTGCGGCCGGTGATCTCGCTTCAGTCGATGCGACTCTGTCGGACAAGGCAAGGGCCGCCGTCGTCGCCTCCGGGTTCTATGCAAAATGGCTGCCCAAGCTCGTGGCCGGGGCGGGAATGGACCCGCGCTCCTACAGCGACTTCGGCCGGCTGGCGAAGCAGCTTCGTTTCGTGGAGCGGTCCTCCCGGCGGCTGGCCCGGCAGACCTTCTACGGGATGGGCCGCTGGCAGGCCAGGCTCGAGCACAAGCAGGCATTCCTGGGCCGGATCGTGGATATCGGGGCCGAGCTGTTTGCGATGGCTGCCTGCTGCTCACGCGCGGAGATGCTGTTGCGGACCGCGCCGGAACGGGCCGCGTCGGCCTTCGAGCTCGCGGAGGCGTATTGCGAGCAGGCCAGGGTGCGCGTGGACGAGTACTTTGACCAGCTGTGGCGGAACACCGATGACGCCGACCACAGCCTCTCCCGCAAAGTGCTCGACGGCGAATACGTCTGGCTCGAAGCCGGGGTGCTGGACCAGTCCGAGGGGACCGGGCCTTGGATTGCCGATGCCAGCCCGCGCGCCTCCGACAAGGAGAACCTGCACCGGAACTACCGCTGATCCCGGGGCGGCAGAGGCCGCGCTACCCGCAGACGCAATGGTAAGCACCCTTGCTAACCCGCTTTTAACCGTGGTTAGGTGGACATGAGACCTCCATACCGGTCTCCGCCTTGCGGTGCCGGTTCAGACCATGAATCCGGGTCAGTCAGTGAAAGCGAGCAGTCCTCATGAGCAGCACAGTAGGCCCCGAAGATCGAACGCCCCGTCGCGGCGAGGACGGGACATCCTCCCAAGACGGCCGGATTCACGACGCACGCCAGGACGCCGTCAGCAGCGAGCCGATCAGGGATGAACCCGCCCGCGGCGGCCGGACCGACGACACCCGTGCCTTCCCCGCGGCCCCCGCCGCCGCGACATCCCGGATGGATACCCCCGTCAGCAGCGAGAAGAACTTGCCCGCCGCCCCTGCCCGCGGTCGCCGGACGGACGCCGACCCCGAGGAGATCCCGACCCGGGAGACCGTAGTGGCCCGCGAAAAGGAGCAATTCGGCGGCATCCAGGTCGGCTCCGCCTTTTTCGGCTGGCTCGCCGCCACCGGCACGGCGGTGCTGCTGACAGCACTGGTTGCCGCCGCCGGAACCGCCGTCGGACTGGCAACCAACACAGACGTCAACGAAGCGGTCAACAGCGGCAACGAGACCGTGGGACTCGTCGGCGTCATCGCTTTGCTGGTCATCCTGTTCGTGGCCTACTACTGTGGCGGCTACGTAGCCGGGCGGATGGCGCGCTTCAACGGGGCCAAGCAGGGCTTCATGGTGTGGGTCTGGGCCATCATCGCCGCGGTCGTCGTGGCGATTCTCGGTCTCGTTGCGGGCCAGCAATTCAACATCCTGGCGAATCTGAACAGCTTCCCGAGGATTCCCGTAAACGAGGGCCAGCTCAACACCATGAGCATCATCGCGGCCGTCGTGATCGCCGTTGTGGCCTTGATCGGCGCCGTGCTGGGCGGGCTTGCCGGCATGCACTTCCACCGCAAGGTGGACCGGGCGGGCTTCACTCCGGCGGACACCCAAGACCGCTAAGCGGGCATTGGCGGACCGTCCGGGCGTGCAGGGCGCCGGGCACTGCGCCCGGCGCCCTGCTGATTCTCTGTCCGGCGAGCACCGGGTGTCGTTATCTCACGCCGCCCAGAGAGCGTCGAGGTAGTACCAGCGGCGGTTCACCCGCAAGAAACGGCTTGTTTCATGGTGGACGCCGCGTTCGCCGTTGTGCCGGAAGTGGGCCTTGAACTCAACGGTTCCGTCCCGGTCCAACGGGCCGCCGCGGCTGGTGGAGACGATGTCCAGCCGACGCCAATGCATCCCCTCATCCAGCGTGAGTTCGGCCGGACGGGTGTCCGGATGCCAGGTCCGCAGCAGGTACGCCGCGTCCAAAACGACGAAAGCGCTGTACCGGGAACGCATAAGCTGTTCCGCCGTCGGAGCCTCCGCCTCCCCGCGGTGGAACCGGCCACAGCAATTCCCGTACTGCTCGCCCGAGAGGCACGGGCAGTTCCCCTCAAACGGGACCCGCTCCGGGGGGACTTCCGGACCGGGAGTGGCGGAGGCGGCGTGCGTCACGAGTGTCCTTCCGGCAGGCCGGTCGACGCCGGCGGGGCTTGTTCCGACTATAGACGCACGTATAGACGCACGCCCCCAGCCGATCCGGCCGCAGGTCCATAACAGCTTTGACACGTCTTGGCGGACACCGATGATCCCTGTGTGTCCGTCCAAAAAAGTCCGTATGGTTAAGAAGTACCGTTGCCCACCGCGAACATTACGGTGGGCACGATGCTGCAGGCCAGATTGGAGAGGTGAAGTGGAAGATCCGACAACCATCGCCTTAAACCTGACCTTCTTCGGGACCCTCGGGGTGGCGTTCGTCATGTTCCTCGGTCTCTTCGCCGTCTTCGTCGCCACCCTGGTTATTGCCGGCATCGGACGTCTGGCGGCCATCACCGTTTTGGCGATCGCGAGCGGGCTGGGACGCGCTGCCGAGACGGCCGCGGCAGCCATCCGGCCCGCCCCACCCGCCTCGTCCGCCGCCTCACCAGCTTCGCCGGCCTCAGCAGCCTCGCCCGCCTCAACAACGGCGCCGGCGGGTGCCGCGAACCTCGCCTCCCCGTCCTCTGTCCTCCGGCCGTCAAAACGTTCGACGCCGGCCGGGTCTGGGCGGAAGGAAACCCCGCAACTGTCGGCCGACTGGGCCGCCGCCGTCGCCCACGCGGACGCACGTGCCGCCGCCCGGGCAAAGGCGGAAGCCGCCCCGGCCGTCAAAGTGTCCGTCCCCGATTTGCCGAGCCCCGCGGCTCCGGCGCACGAGATCTCCGAAGTGGCTCCCCACGTGGAGTCAGCCACGGACCGTAACACCGAACTCAGCACTGTCCCGCGCGCCTTCAATAAGCCGACGGCGCCGTCACGAAAAAACCAATGAGTCCGACCCCGAAGTCCCTGTCGGACAGCGGCTCGCCAGCTCCGGCGCCCGGCCGGCGGACGCCGGGAACCGCCACGTGGCCTGCCCCCGCCCGGGACCGCAAAGCCGGCTGAGCCCTTACCCCAGGTTGGCAAGTCGGCTACCGTGAGCTCCATGGAATTTAGATACCTCGGGAACAGCGGCTTCAAAATCTCGGAAATCACCTTCGGCAACTGGCTCACGCACGGTTCCCAGGTGGAGAACGACGTCGCCACCCAATGCGTCCGGGCAGCCCTCGACGCCGGTATCAGTACCTTTGACACCGCCGACGTCTACGCCAACACCGCGGCGGAGACCGTCCTGGGCAAAGCGCTCAAGGACG
>JAODMA010000215.1 GCA_025464545.1 Arthrobacter sp.
GTGGTACTTGATCCCCTCGGCGTAGTCGTGCCGCAGAAAGGCGACGTTTCCGATCACCCAGGCGACTTCGCCGGCGAGCTGGGTCATCGAATGGTCGTCCATCTGCGCGTTCATGTCCTGGCAGTACTGCCAGGCCTCGTCCAGCCGCCCGCTTTCGGCCAGCGCCCCGATCAGCGCCCGCAGCGCCCCGATGATGAGGGTGGATCCCTTGGGCAGGTCGGCGCAGAGCCGCACCGCCTCCTGGGCGTGCGCGACGGCGATGGCCAGCTCCCCGCGCCCGTGGCACACCGCCGCCAGCATCTGCCGGGCGCGGACGCCCAGGCCCGCCGACTCGGCCGCCATCGGGTGATCCAGCAGCCGTTGCATGAGGTTCTGGCATTCCCTGAGCTCGCCCTGCTTCATGAGGCATTCCGCCTGCATGTAGGTCATGTTCCACCACGCGCTGGTGTTCTTGGCCTCGAGCGCGATCTGGGCCGCTGCCGCGGCGTGGGTGGCCGCCAGCGGGTAGTCCCTGAGGTCCCAGGCCTGCCGGGCAAAAAGCCCGGCCAGCACGTATTCGGCGTCACTGACGGAGACCGGCTGGCTCCAGGCTTCCAGCGCCTTGGGCGCCAGTTCGAGGCGGCGGGCAAGCTCTTCGATGACATCGGCGGTCGGTTCGCGGCGTCCGGTTTCGAGCAGCGAGATGTAGCTGGGCGAATACAAGTCCCTGCCCAGTTCCGCCTGGGTAAGACCCCGTTCCAGCCGTTCCGCGCGGAGCTTCTCCCCAAATCCGTTCCCCATCGGACACCTCCTAATTCCGGACATTCTTTGTACTAAATGCTTGACAGTCTCTGTGGAAATCATTTTACAATGTGTGTCAACAAGGTAGTGCAGACTTGGCGAAGACCCCGACGCTTATTGAGGATCTCTATGTTGAAGAAGATTGCAGCCGGCGCCCTGCTGGCGGGTGCCCTGGCTTTCGCCGCAGCGGCCCCGGCGCTGTCAGTAAGTGCTATCGGTAACTGGCCGGACCCGATGGGCCATACCTCGGCGATCGGCAACTGGCCCGACCCGATGAGCTCGAAAGGCAACCTCTCGGCAATCGGCAACTGGCCGGACCCGATGACGTCCTCACCGAACATCGGTAACTGGCCGGACCCGATGTAGGCAATATTTGCAGAGGAGCCCCGGGACAGGTTGAACTGGAAGTCAGAACTGAATTTCTCAGTTCAACTTCCGGGGAGCAGTTCATACCACGTCCAGGGGCTCCTTTTTCTTGCGCAGCTGTCCCGTCGCCGGCAGTTCCGCCCGCAGTACCGCTGGTCCCGCCCGCGTCCGCGCCCCGCTGGTCCCGAAAGGACTGTCCGGGCACAGAAAACTCCGGACACAAAGAAGAGGGCCTTCCGAGTGGAAGACCCTCTTCTTGATTGGTCGGGATGACAGGATTTGAACCTGCGACCTCGTCGTCCCGAACGACGCGCGCTACCAAGCTGCGCCACATCCCGATCCGCTGCTACAAAAGCAACTTCACAAGAGTATCCGATGGCGGCCCCGGATGCGAAATCGGCCGGCGGTGCGTCCCGCGCGTGGACCGGAGAGGGGGCTCAGACCAGCGAGTCTTTCCAGGCTTCGTGCAGCCGGGCAAAGCGCCCGCCGCCGCCAATCAGCTGCTCCGGGGTGCCGTCTTCGACCACGCGGCCGTCGTGCACCACCAGGACCCGGTCGGCGGTCTCAACCGTGGAGAGGCGGTGCGCGATGATGAGCGCGGTCCGGCCGGCGTCGTTGCCGATGCCCTGCAGGAGCCGGGCGAGGCCGTTCTGCACGAGACGTTCGGACGGGATGTCCAGCGAGGACGTTGCCTCGTCGAGGATCAGCACGGCAGGGCGCGCCAGGAAGGCCCGGGCGAAGCTGATCAGCTGGCGCTGCCCGGCTGAAACGCGGCCGCCGCGCTTGTTGACGTCCGAGTCGTAGCCCTCCGGGAGTTCCTGGATGAATTCGTGGGCACCCACCGCCTTGGCGGCATCCTCGATCTCCTGCCGCGACGCTTCGGGGCGGCCCAGGGCGATGTTGTCCGCCACGGAGCCGCTGAACAGGAAGGCCTCCTGGGTGACCATGACCACGTTCCGCCGCAGATCGGCCGTCGTGAGCTGGCGCAGGTCCACGCCGTCGAGCAACAGGGACCCGGAGGAGACGTCGTAGAACCGGGCAATCAGCTTGGCGAACGTCGATTTTCCGGCTCCAGTCTGGCCCACGAGGGCCACAGTCTGGCCGGCCGGGATGTGCAGGTCCATGGCCGGGATGATCACCGGACCATCCCCGTAACGGAACTCGACGCCGCGGAACTCGATGGTGCCCTTCGCGTCGGGCAGGGCCACCGGATTCTTGGGCGGCCGGACGGTGGGGACTTCCTCAAGCAGCCCGGAGACCTTTTCGAGCGCAGCCTGGGCGCTCTGGAAGGAGTTGTAGAACATCGCCATCTGGTCCACCGGCTGGAAGAAGCGTTTGGTGGACAGGATCAGGGCCAGCAGCACTCCGACGGCGAGGTCCCCGCCAAGCACCCGGAAGCCACCGAAGAGCAACACGACGGCGACGCAGACGTTTCCGATCAGCACCAGGCCCGGCTGGAAGACGCCGTTGAGGTTGATCGAGCGGACGGTGACCTTGCGGTAGTCCTCGGCGAGTCCGGTGTAGCGGACCGAGTTTTCGCGTTCCTTGCGGAAGGCCTTGACCGCGCGGATGCCGGTCATCGTCTCAACGAAATGCACGATCAACCGGGCGGAGACCACGCGTGATTCGCGGAAGGCGATCTGGGAGTGCTTCTGGTACCAGCGGGCCAGGAAATACATCGGCACGCCCGCCGCCAGCACCAGCAGCCCGCTGCGCCAGTCCAGCGCAAACACCGTGGCGGCAGTAAACATCATGAACAACAGCCCGGACGCGAGTGAACTCACCCCCGAGTCCAGAAGCTCGCGGAGCGCCTCAAGGTCCGAGGTCTGCCGGGCGATGATGCGCCCGGAAGTGTATTTTTCGTGGAACTCCAGGCTCAGCCGCTGGGTGTGCCGGAAAACCCGCACCCGCAGGTCCAGCAGCATCGCCTGGCTGAGTCTCGCCGTCGAGGTCACGTACAGGGCAGTGAGCCCTGCCGTCGCGACGGCCGCGGCAAGGTAGGCAGCGCCGGTGAGCACCAGCGGGAGGCTGTCGCCGGAGCGGAGGGCCGGCAGGGCCCGGTCGATGCCGAAGGCGATCAGCGCCGGCCCGGCGACCCGCGCCGCCTGGGAGAGTACGACGGCGGCGATGGTCAGCCAGAAACGGCGGCGGACCGGGCGGATCAGGGAACGCAGCAGGGCAAGGGAGCGGCGCCGGACGGTTCTGCTCTCGCTCTTGGACAGGTGCGCGTTGTCCTCGTTGGCGGTGCCGAAGGTGGTGCTGCTCAACGGGAAACCTCCTCGGCCTCAAGGTCCGACAGTTCGGAGTCCAGGTCCCGTGGTCCGGGGTCGAGGCTCGCGATGACGTACCGGTAGTGGCTGTTGTGCGCCAGCAGCTCGACGTGGCTGCCCACAGCGGTGATCCGGCCGTCCTCGAGCAGCGCCACCCGGTCCGCCAGTGCCACCGTGGACGGGCGGTGGGCGACGATCAGCGTGGTCGTGTCCGCGAGGACCTCCCGCAGCCTGTGCTCGACGAGTTCCTCCGTGTTGACGTCCAAGGCGGAGAGCGGGTCGTCGAGGACCAGCACCTTCGGCCGGGCGGCGATGGCGCGTGCCAGGGCGAGGCGCTGGCGCTGGCCCCCCGAGAGGCTGAGCCCTTCCTCGCCGATCAGCGTGTCCAGCCCGTCGGGCAGGGAATAGGCGAAGTGGGCCTGGGCGACATCGAGCGCCTCTTCCAGGGCCTCCTCGCGGTGGGCCTGAGAACTGGTGTCCGGGGCGCCGAGGAGCACGTTGTCCCGGACTGAGCTGGAGAACAGGGTGGTGTCTTCGAAGGCCACGGCGACGACGGTCCGCAGTTCCTCGACACTGAATTCGCGCAGGTCCACGCCGTCGATCGTGATGGCGCCAGCCGTGACGTCATAAAGCCGGGGGACCAGCTGGAGCAGGGCGCTTTTGCCGCTGCCCGTGATCCCGACGAGCGCCATGGTCTCGCCCGGTCTAATGTCCAGGCTGATGTCCTTCAGGATCGGCTTGTCGACGGCGTCCTCGAAGGCGAAGGCGGCGTTGCGGAAACTGAGGGCGCCCTGGAGCTCGGCGGGGCGGCGCGGGTGCTCCGGGCTGGTGATGGTGTTGACCGAGTCCATGACCTCGAAGTGGCGGTCTATGGCGGTTTTAGCAGTTAATGCCATCGCCAGCAGCATGCCGCAGAACTCCACCGGTGCCGCGATCACGGCGGCGGTGGCGAAGAACGCCACGAGCGCTCCGATGCTGAGTTCCCCGGTGGAAGCCAGCAGCAGGCCGACGACGAGTCCGGCACCGAGGGCCAGTTCGGGCAGCAGGGTGACGACCAGGCTGAAGACGGCCAGGTGCCTGGCCTTGGCGATCTCGGTCTGGCGGAGCTCCTCGGCCTGTTCATTGAAGTGCTCCAGCGCCTCACGGCTGCGGCCGAACGCCTTGAGCACCCGGATGCCATGCACGGACTCCTCGACCGTGGTGGCGAGGTCGCCGGCCTGGTCCTGGCTGCGGCGGGCCACCTTGCTGTAGCGGGTCCGGAAACGGAAGCCGTAGATCATGATCGGCGCCGCGGCGGCGAGGAAGATCAGGGCCAGCTGCCAGCTCATCGAGAACATCACGACGACGCCGATCACCACGGTCAGGGTGGTCACCACGAGCATGATGGCACCGAAGGCCATCCAGCGGCGCAGGAAGTTCAGGTCGGTCATGGCACGGGAGAGCAGTTGCCCGGATCCCCAGCGGTCATGGAAGGACACCGTGAGATCCTGCAGATGGCCGTACAGGGACACCCGCATCCGGGTCTCGACTGTGGTGGCGGGGTTGATCACGAACTGCCGCCGCAGCGCCACGAGGCCCGCCTCGGCGAAGCCCAGGCCCAGGATTACGAGGGAGGCGATCCAGACCGCGTCCGTGCTCCCGCCGGGGCGGAGGGATTCATTGACCAGGACCCGGAGCACCTGCGGGATGGTCAGGGCCACCACACTGGCCAGCAGCGCGCAGAGCAGGCCCAGGACAAGGCGCGGCAAGATCGGCCTGACGTGGGGGTAAAGACGGCTGATGGAGGAGAAAAAGGGAGTCTGCTTGGCCATGCCTGCTTCTTAAAACGTGCCCGCGGTATCTGACGCAACTGGATGTAGTTTCCTGTAGCAACTACCCTAAGCCATCGAGTGACCTGGTTCACAGCAAATCGGCAACCTCAGAATCTCGCCCAGTGATGACATTCCGCAATGCCCTCGCCGCGTGCCCTCCGGCGGGACATGTCCAGTCCTGGCAGCGGGGTATGGACATAAGCCCACGGCCCGGCGGGACATGTCCAGTCCTGGCAGCGGGGTATGGACATAAGCCCACTATGTCCAGCCGTGGGCTCAGGGGGAGGGCATGTCCCCCGGGGACGTCGGGGTCAGGGGGAGGGCATGTCCCGCGGGGACGTCGGGCTCAGGAGGAGGGCATGTCCTGCGGGGACCGCAGGAGGGCGGGATCAGGGGCGGGGCGTGAGCGTGAG
>JAODMA010000388.1 GCA_025464545.1 Arthrobacter sp.
ACTGGCCGACTGGTTCGCCGTCACCGCCTTGTTCAAATACCCGATGCGCCTCAAGATCCCGCACACCTCCATCAACCCGAACCGGACGGACCAGATCGGCGCCTCACTAGGCGACTTCGTCGAGACCAACTTCCTCTCCGAGCAGGTGGTCCACGAGAAACTTGCGTCGATGGACGTCGCGCGCAAAGTCGGCACGTGGCTGTCCGGGCCCGGCGGTCCAGAACGCGTCGCCAAGGAAGGCGCCGCCATCATCCGTGGCGCGTTCACGGTGTTGAACGACGACGACGTCCAGGCAGTGATCGAGAGCATGGTCCGCAAACATCTGCTCACCCCGCCGTGGGGCCCCCCGGTAGGCCGGCTCGCCCAGCGCATTTTCGACGACGGCCACCACCACGCCCTCGTTGACCTGCTGGTCGACCGCACGGTGGACTGGGTCCGGGACAACCACGAGACTGTCAGCAGGCTCGTCACTGACCGCTCCCCCACCTGGGTGCCGACCTTCGTGGACGGGCTAGTGGGCGACAAGGTCTACGTGGAGATCCTGAAATTCACCAAGGCCGTGCAGGCCGACCCCCAGCACCAGGTCCGGTTGTCGATCGACAAGTATCTCCAGGACCTCGCGCAGGACCTGCAACATGATCCGGTCATGATCGCCCGCGCCGAGGGCATCAAGGCCCAGGTCCTTGGCGACCCCGAGGTCAGGGAACTTGCGTCCCGCACCTGGGGCACCATCAAGACCGCGCTGCTCACCGCTGTCGACGATCCGCACAGTGAGCTGACCGTGAAGTTCAAGGCCGCTGTGCACGACTTCGGTACCCGCCTGGTGGTGGATCCCGAGCTGGCCGGCAAGGTGAACAAGTGGATTGGCGACGCCGCGGGCTATCTCGTGAAGACGTACCGCTCGGATATCGCCGCCGTGATCAGCGATACCGTGGCCCGCTGGGATGGCGAAGAAACTTCACAAAAAATCGAGCTCCAGGTGGGCAAGGACCTGCAGTTCATCCGGATAAACGGCACCGTGGTGGGTGCCCTCGCCGGGCTCGCCATCTTCACCGTGGCGCACTTGCTGTTCGGCTAGGCGCCTAAGGAGCCCTAGGCGAAACTCTCCAGCTCGACGCCGGCCTGCTCCAGTGCGGCACGGATCGCGCCCGCCCAAACGATGGACCCGGGGGCATCGCCAGCCAGGCACAGCGAGTGCGGTTCGATCCGGAGCACTGTGCCGTCGACCGCTTCGACTTCGCCCTTGGTAGCGAGGCGCACGGCCCGTTCGGCAATGTGCCCGGCGTCGTGCAGCAGGGCGCCGTCCTGGGAGCGCGGCACCAGGGTGCCGTCCGGGAGGTAACTGCGGCTGGGGAAAGCTTCGACAAAGACGGGGTGGCCGGCTTCCGTTGCCATGGCGAGCAGGGCAGAACCAGGGAAGCCGAGCACCGGCAGACCCGGGTCATAGGCCTGGACGGCCGAGATCACGGCGGCCGCCTGCTCGGCGTCGCGCACCGTCCGGTCGTAAAGCGCGCCGTGCATCTTGACGTAGTCCACCGACGCGCCAACCGCATGGGCAACCCCGTCCAGCGCGCCGAGCTGGTATAGCACGGAGCCGAAGAGATCGTCGAAGGACATGTCCAGTGACCGGAGGCCGAACCCGGCGAGATCCGGGTAGCCGATGTGGGCACCCACCCGGACGTCGAGCTCGTAGGCGGCGCGGCAAGCGTCCAGCATCGTCACGGGGTCGCCGGCGTGCATCCCGCACGCCACGCTGGCGCTGGTGACGAGCGGGAACACGGCGGCGTCCCCGCCCATGGTCCAGCTGCCGAAGGACTGCCCGAGGTCGGCGTTCAGATCCAAGATTTGCCGCCATCCTGCGCAGAGTCATTACGGGGTGCGGCGTCGGAGGGAGCGCCCGGGCCGGCATCCCGGCCGTTGTCCGGACGGGTATTGCGGAGGGCCTCCGGGCCGGTGGTGTCCGCGATGGCCCGCAGCTCCCCCGGGATCGTGTCCGGCATGGGTCCGAACGCCGCCTTGGCGTTGGCGATGACGGCGAGCCCCATCATGCGGTTGCCGACGCCGCCCACCACGGCTCCGATGCCGAAGGGCAGCGCCCGGCCCAGCAGGGCAGTGCCCTGGCGCCTCAGCAGGTTCCGGAGGAACATCGTCTGGATCCGTTCCCGCACCGAGCCAAAGCCCGCCATCGGAACCCGGCGGGCGAAGATGGAACCCCACGCCTGGGTAGGTCCCTTGCCTTGCCCCGCGGACTGCGCTCCCAGCGAACTCAGCAACGCCGTGCCTTCCTCACCGAGCATGATGGCCATGACCAGGGTGCTGGCCTTCTCCGGGTCGACCATCCTGACGCCATGCAGCTCGGCGAGCGCGGTGGCGAACAATGCTGTGGCCTCCAGGAATCCCACGGTTGCGGCCGCCGAAAGGCCCAGGGCGGCCACCGTACCGACGCCGGGAATTACGGCCGTCCCGCCCACGAGCGCCCCGCCGCCGGTGACGGCCAGCAGATAGTCGCGTTCCAGCTTTGCGGCCAACTGCGCCGCTGTGGCCTGCGGATGCCTCTTCTGCAGGCGCCGGAGGTTTGCCAGAACCAGGGGTCGCTGGATCTCGACGGCCTGCAAGAGCACGTTGTGGACGCCTGGCTTGGGCTTGCCCTCGGCGTCGAACATCACGTTGTGTGCGGTCTTCTGTGCCATCTTCATTGCCGGGTTGCTGCGCTTGGCCATCGTCGCCTCTCGTCAAAACCGGAACGGTCGGTAGGTGCTGACAGCCGGCGGCTGTCTTCACGCCTTAACACTAGGCCAAACCCCCGGCTGGATCAGAGTGACCCGGTTTCGGCCACAGCCAGGAACGCGGACGACGCCGGCCCGCGGGCCGGGATAGACGTCCGCAGCCCCCGGCACCGGGCACGGCCTTTCGGGCCGGAAGCGCCCCGGTGTCCCGGCACCAGTTCCGTCCGCAACTCCGGACTGGGCATCCGCGGCGACCGGCGTTCCTCCCTCCCGTCCCCGCCGCCCGGCCTTTTGTACAGCGGAGTCCCCGACGGGACCCTAGACTGGGCACATGCGCGCCCCGCGAGCTCTCCGCCCCTTCGCGCACCGGGAATACCGGGTGCTGATCGCGGCGCTTGCCATCTCCATCTTCGGCTCCGGAATGTGGGCCGTCGCGATGGTCTATGAGGTGATCCACCTTGGCGGGGGCCCGCTGCAGCTCTCGCTCGTGGCCACGGCGGGCAGTGTGGGGCTCGTGGCGTTTGTGCTGGCGGGCGGGATCGCGGCGGACCGCGTCCCGCAGCGGCTCCTGATCATCGGAGTCGAGGGCGCGAACCTGGCCGTCATTGCCAGCATCAGCGGGCTAGCCCTGCTCGGCTGGCTGCAGCTCTGGCACCTGGCGCTCGGGGCCTTTGTGCTGGGCGTCGGGGCGGCGTTTTTCTTCCCCGCCTACTCCGCGATCCTGCCCCGGATCCTCCCGCCCGAGGACCTGCTCGCCGCCAACGGCATGGAAGGGACGATGCGGCCGATCCTGCAACAGGCCGCCGGTCCTGCCGTTGCGGGCATCCTGGTCGCCGCACTTTCCCCCTCGCACGCGGTGACGGGTGTGGCGGCCTGCCACCTGCTGGCTTTCGGCATCCTGAACTTCCTCAGGCCCCAACTCCGTGGGGCCACCCCGGGCCAGGAGCCCGTGGACGGTGCCGGCGCGCCGGACGGGGCGCACACCAGTTCGCTGCTGCACGACCTCCGCGAAGGCGTGGGCTACACGCTCCGGACCCCCTGGCTGTTGTGGACCCTGCTCTGGGCCTGCATTTCGGTGCTGTTCCTGATCGGCCCGATCGAGGTGCTGATGCCGTTCGTGGTCCGGGACCAGCTGGGCGGCGACTCGCGCATGTTCGGTTTCCTGCTCGCCATCATGGGCGTCGGAAGCGCTGTCGCTTCGCTGGCCACGGCGTCCTTCCCCCTGCCGCGCCGCTACCTCACCGTGATGATGGTTTCCTGGGGAGCAGGCACACTGCCGGTCGCGGCGATTGGGATCATGGACAGCTTCTGGGCTGTCGCCGCAGCAATGTTTTTCTTCGGCGCCACCGGCAGTGTAGGCATGGTGATCTGGGGCACGTTGCTGCAGCGTCGGGTTCCGCCGCATCTGCTCGGGCGCGTCTCCAGCCTGGACTTCTTTGTGTCGCTGGCGCTCATGCCGGTTTCGATGGCCCTGGCCGGCCCCGCCGCCGAGGTGCTCCCGGTGTGGCTGATCTTCCTTGTGGCGGGGGCTGTGTGCCCGCTGATGGCCATCGTTGCGATGATCGTCGCGCGGATGCCGCAGGACGAGCTCGCGCATCCCCTGGACCGGGGCACGGACAGCGGGACAGCCCGGGACGCGGAGAGCGGCACGGAGAGCGGCCGGGACCGCGGGACCGACGGCGGAACGGACCTGATGGGCAGTTAGGGGCGGCTCGACGCGTCGCTCCGCCCCTTTGGCCGCGCCCGGGACCCGCGCCCCGCTGGTCCCGGGCTGCCGCACCTTAGACGGCGGCGCGGACTACCGGGATCGACGCCGTCGGAAGACCGCTGGGAAAGATCGTGGGCTCCGGTGCCGCCACGGGCGCCAGCGGCACCCGCAGCGTGTCGCCGTCCACAGTCAGCAGTTCCCCGCGGACGTCGACGTCGAGCGGCGCGCCCTCGCGGACCGTCAGGCTGATGGACCCCTGCTCCAAATTAACGTGCAGGAGCCTGCCCCGGACCTTCAGGTGGAAGGACAGCCCCTCCCATTCGACGGGCAGCCGCGGGTCGAAATACGGTACGGCGCCCTGGTCCCGCAGGCCGGCAAAGCCGCTCACCAGCGAGCTCCAGACACCGCCGGTGGATGCGATGTGCACGCCGTCGATCGTGTTGCCGTGGGTGTCGTCCAGGTCGATGAACAGCGCATGCGTGAAGTGGTCCAGGGCGGCCTTGCCGTAGCCGACCTCGGCCGCCATGATGCCCTGGACGCACGCGGAGAGGGTGGAGTCGCCGGTGGTGATCGGGTCATAGAAATCGAAGGCGCGGCGCTTCTCCTCGGCCGTGAAATCCTGCCACTGCAGGAACATGGCCAGCACGGTGTCCGCCTGCTTGAGGACCTGGTGCCGGTAGATCACCAGCGGGTGGAAGTTCAGCAGCAGCGGGTATTTGGAACGCGGCGTGCTCCAGTCCCACGGCTCCAGGGCCATGAAGTCGTTGTCCTGAGAGTGCACCTGCAGGTCCTCGTCGTAAGGCAGCTGCATGCGGTTGGCGGCCTGTTCCCAGAGCTGGCGTTCGGCGTCGTCGATCTCCGGGTGGTCCAGCGCAGCCGCGGCACGCAGGTTGAAGCGCGCCATGACGTTGGTATACAGGTTGTCGTTGACGACCGCGGTGTACTCGTCCGGGCCGGTGACGCCGTGGATGTGGAAGAGTCCGTCCTTGCCGAAGAAGCCCAGCGAGACCCACATCCGGGCGGTCTGGATCAGCAGCTCGGAGCCGAGGGTTTCCTGGAACTCGGTGTCGCCACTGGCCCAGATGTAGCGGTTGGCCGCGAAGGCGATCGCAGCGGCGATGTGGAACTGGGCCGTGCCGGCCGCGTAGTAGGCGCTGGCCTCGAGCCCGTTGATGGTCCGCCAGGGGAACAGGGCTCCGTCCACGCTGAGCTCCTTGGCGCGGATCTTGGCTTCGGGCAGCATCTCGTGGCGGAACTCGAGGACCTGGCGGGCGTTCCCCGGGTTGGTGTAGGTCAGGTAGGGCAGCAGGTACACCTCCTGGTCCCAGAAGTAGTGGCCCTCGTAGCCGGAGCCGCTGACGCCCTTGGCAGGGATGCCTGCGACATCGGCGCACGCCGTGGCTTGGGCCAGCTGGAAGAGGTTCCAACGGACCGCCTGCTGCAGCTCGGTCTGCCCGGCCAGCTCGATGTCGCTCGTGGTCCAGTAGTCGCGGTAGTGGGCCGCGCTTTCGGCAAAGATCTCGCTGAGGGGCTTAAGGGCGGCTTCGGCGGCATCGGCCAGGTCCTCGACGGACTGACCTTCGGCGTAGCTGACGCTCTTTTCCAGCACGAACGGCCGGTCCGCGCCGACGGCCAGGACGTAGCGGACACTGCTGTCATCCTCGTGCACCTGCGTGTCGAAGGGCTGCACCTCCGCGGACGTCCAGTGGTCCACGGCCAGGCCAATCCGCTGTTTCGATTCCGCGGTTTCCCAGGACATGCGAAGCGAACCGTCCCCGCCGTCGAGCCGCACCGGCAGGAGTACCCGCCCGGCGTGCCGGCCGGCACGGCGCGGGTCGTGCGCCGAGTGGTCCTCCACTGGCTGGTCCTGGCGGTTGATCACGGAAGAGGTGACATCCGCCGAGATGTCCCGGTCCGCGGCGAGTTCCAGGGAGATGCCGAGTGCGCCGCGGGACTCGTAGCCGACGGCGCGGCGTTCCGTGGTTGTCACGGTGGCGCCGGAGCGGCACTGCCAGACAATCCGGCATTCATAGACGCCGGTGGCAAAGTCCACGCTGCGCAGGTAGTCCAGGACGGTTGATTCCTCCAGACTCAGGGTTTCGCCGTCGATCACGACGGTGAAGTTGTTGGCGTCCGGGATGTACAGGATGCGCTGGCCGGTGCGGGCAAAGCCGTACGCGCTTTCCGCATGCTTGATGTCCCAGGTCTCATGGAACCCGTTGATGAAGCTGCCCGGCAGTTCGGCGTCCGCGGCCGCCCAGTGCGCGCCGCGGATGCCCAGGTGGCCGTTGCCGAGGCTGAACAGGGTCTCCAGCGTGCCGGCATTGCCGGGGAGGTGAACAGTCTCCACGAGCTGCCACGGGTCGTTGGGGAACCGGGCGCGGTCCGAGGTGATGAGGGCCATGATGGTGGGTTTCCTTTTGGGCGGTTCAAGCGGTGCGGTGAAAGTGGTGCGGGTTGGGCTGCGCGGGCGCGGAAGCCCGGGCGGGAGGGGCTTGAGCCGCGCCGGGGTCCAGGGCCGGGCGGGGGCTAGAGAAGTTCTTCGAGGTCGTTGACTACCAGGGTGGCGCCGGCGGCCAGCAGGGTCTCCCGGCCGGCTCCACGGTCCACCCCGATGACCGAGTGGAAGCTCCCCGCGCTTCCGGCCTGGACCCCGGAAACGGCGTCCTCCACGACAACGCATTCCTCGCTGGGCAGGCCCAGCAGCCGGGCGGCGTATTCGTAGGTGGCCGGGCTGGGCTTGCCGGGAAGTCCTTCCGATACCGCGACGACGCCGTCCACCACTACCGGGAAGTGGTGGGAGAGTCCCGCGGCCTTGAGCACGGCGGGTGCGTTGCGGGACGAGGACACGACGGCGAGCTTCAGGCCGCGGGCCTGCGCGGCTGCGATGAACCGCACCGAGCCTTCATAGGGCTTGACGCCGCCCGCGGCCACGATGTCATTGAAGACCTTGTTTTTTCGGTTGCCTAGTCCGTGCACGGTGTCATGTGCGGGATCGTCATCCAGCGGGCCTTCCGGCAGGACGATGTTCCGGGATGCCAGGAAGTCCCGGACACCGTCGAAGCGGGGCTTGCCGTCGATATGGTCGAAGTAGTCGCTTGCGCGGTATTCCTCTGCCTCCGGGAGGGCCTTGAGGAAACCGTCGAAGAGATCCTGCCACGCGTGCTCGTGCACGACCGCCGTCGGCGTCAGCACGCCGTCGAGGTCAAAGAGGATGGCGGTGGCGCCGTGGATTGCGTCGGTCTGGGCCGCGTCGGTCTGGGCCATACTGGGAAGCTCAGTCATGAATTGTTGTCCTTTCAGACCTGGGCGGAAGTCGGTGCGGCTCCGCGTGGAGGCACACGGGAGACTGGTAATTCTTTAGGGATAGTGGCCGACGGCGGCTGCGTTGCCGGCATCAACGCCGGCGGCGGGTGCTCTTGCGCTCGACCAGCTTGGTCTCCAGCAGGTGGCTGGACGGGGGATTCGGAAGCCCGGAGCGGTGGAGTCTGTCAACCAGCAGGTTGGCGGCGAACGCGCCCTGGTCTGCTACTGGCTGGGCGATCGTGGTCAGCCCCATGAACCAACTCATCTGATGATCGTCTATTCCTATAATGGACACATTTTTCGGTGCTGACAACCCGAGGTCCCGCAAAGCCATCACCGCGCCGAAGGCCGTTTCGTCGCAACCGGCGAAGATGGCGGAGGGCATTCTGCGGTTTTCGATCAGCTCCGTCATGGCCCGCCGGCCGCCCTCGATGCTGGAGCCGGCGTCCAGCACAAGGTCCGGATCCACTGTCAGATCGTGCTCGGCAAGGGCACGCTCAAAGCCCGACAGCCGCTCGCCGGCGGTGACCAGGGAGGGCTCACCGGCTTCGTGGCCGGCCAGCATGGCCACGTCCCAGTGGCCCAGACCGAGCAGATGCCCCGTCGCAGTTCGGGCGGCTACCTCGTTGTCGATGCCGACGTTGTCCCAGGGGACACCGTGCATGCCGACACTGGCCACGGCCAGTCCCGAGGCGGCGAGGGCTGCCATCTCCGCTTCGCTCAGGGCGATATTCAGCAGCAACACGCCGTCGACCCGCTGAGTGAGCCCTTCCAGGTCGCCGAAGAGCTTTCGGTGCACACTGGGGCTGCTCCGCAAACTGATCAGGACGGTGTCATAACCGCTGTCCGCGAATACCTCTTCGGCGGCCTCGACCGCGCGGGCGAAGAACCACGCCGTGGCGGTGGGGGCGATGATCGCGACGGCGCCGGTACTGCCGCCAGCCAGCCGCGACGCCGCGGAGGAAGCTTTGTAGCCGAGCTTGGCAGCTGCGTCCGCGACCTTGGTTTGGGCGCCTTCGGAGACGTTGGGCAGGTTGCGCAGCGCCCTTGAGACGGTGCAGATAGAGAGCCCGGAAAGGGCGGCGACGTCCTGGATGGTGACGCGCGGGATCTTCGCCTGCAGCACGGCTCGGCCCTCTCTCCCCGGGTCTGGTGGCCGTGATCTTGGCCGCATTCGAGTGTAAGCGCTTACAAATTCCGCGCGCAAGTGGATAAAACTGGAACAGGGGCCCTTTGGCCCTATCTCGGCACCGCACCCGTCCCGCGCGAAATACCCGAGGACATACGCGCGTAGCTACCCGGGCGGCGCACCCACCGGGCGCAACACGTAGTGACGCAGGAAGGCGCTGACGTCCACGAGTTCCTCTTTCGAGATACTGTGACCCATCCCCGGATAAGTCCGCGCCGTCAGCTGCGTGTGCTCGTGAAGCCATTGTTCGGTGTGCTCCGTGGCGGCGTCGTTGATGACGAGGTCGTCCTTGTCCCGGCCCCAGAAGAACGGCGGGCGCGTTTCGAAGGACTCACTCATGGCCAGGAGCTCGTTCTGCAGGACGAAGCCGGAGAGCCCGACCGTGGCCCGGAACTGCGCCGGGCGCAGCCGCAGCAGGGTGCTCGCCATGGCCATCCCCTGCGAATAGCCCATCAGGCTGACGCTGCTGTGCCGGTCCTTGACGGAATCGATCCAGTTGAAGACGGCGTTCGTCGAGGAGATGACGTCGGCGAAGTCGTGGGTCAGGAAGTAGTCCAGCAGGAACCAGCCATAGTGGTCCCCGATCACTTTTGGACCGCGAAGTGCGGCGCAGCTGAACGCGGAAGGCAACCCGTCGAAGAGATTCACCATCCGGGATTCGTCGGTACCGTATCCGTGCATCATGACCAGCAGCGGCGTTCCGTCGCGTTCGTGTTCCGGCTTGGACCAGACGACTGTCTCCATGGGGCCAGCCTAGCTTTCGGTGATCACCAGCGCGGTACTGTGGCCGCCGAAGCCGAACGCGTTGGTGATGCCCGCCGCCGCAGACACGCCTGTGACGGTTTTCTGGATGATATTGAGGTCGACGCCGTCGCCGGGCGTTTCAAGGTTGCGGGTGCCCGGAAACGCTCCTGTCCGCAACGCCTGGACCAGAACGACGGCGCCGAGCGCGCCCGCGCCGCCCAGAAGGTGCCCGGTGAGGGACTTGCTCGACGTGACCGGGATCTGGTTTCCGAGGACGGCCCGGATGGCTTCGGCTTCCAGTCGGTCACCCACTGGCGTGGAGGTCGCGTGGGCATGGACAAGGCCGATGTCCTTTGGGGCCAGGTCAGCTGCGGCAAGGGCTTTCTCCATCACCCGGCGCTGCATGGCCGGATCCGCGGCGACGATGTCGACGGCGTCTGAGGTCACCGCGGTCCCGGCCACCACGCCAAGGATCTCCGCTCCGCGGGCGCGGGCATGGTCTTCGCGTTCAAGCACCAGGATCCCGGCGCCTTCAGCCAGCACGAAGCCGTCGCGCTCCCGGTCGAAGGGCCGGGATGCGGACTGCGGGTCGTCATTCCGCGTGGACAGGGCCCTGATTTGGGCAAAGCCGCTGATGATCAGGCTGTTGATGCAGGAGTCCACGCCGCCGGCAATCACGACGTCCGCGGCCCCGGCCCGAATCATGTCGGCGCCCTGGGAGATAGCTTCCGCTCCGGAGGCACAGGCGCTCACCGGTGTCCTGGCGCCGCCCTTGGCACCGACCTCCATGGACACCCAGGCGGAGGGGGCGTTCGTCATGATGCGGGTGAGGGTATGCGGGGAGACCCGTCGCGGACCGCGGGCATCGAGCGTCCGGACCTGCTCCAACGTGGTGTCCAGGCCCCCGTAGCCGGAGCCGATCACTACCGCGAGCCGCTCGGGGTCCGCGTCCGGACGGCCTGCATGGGCCCAGGCCTCCTTGGCCGCAATCAGGGCCAGCTGCCCGCAGCGGTCCATCCTCTTGTACTCGGGAGTCGAGAGCAGCGCGGCCACGTCCATGGTGACCCGGCCGGCCAGCCGAACGGGGAGCGCCTGGGCCCAGTCCTCGTCGATGGCCGCGATTCCGGAGCGGCCAGCCAGCAGGCCGTCCCAGGTTTCGGCAGCCGTGCCGCCAACAGGGGTCACCGCGCCCAGCCCGGTGATTACGACTCTGGGGGAAACTTCAGGCATTGCTAACCGTGTTTCTGTGAGGCCCGCCAATAGGCCCGCTTGGAAGTGCGAGGGCGGGCGTGCTCCAAGGCCTGAGGCCAGGCACCCCTTAAGGGTACGTGCCGCCGGCGGGGCCCGCTCAGGAAACGCGTCGCATTTGCTTCACCGGCTCGTTGAAACGGCAGGTACCGCGATGTAGCGTGTCGATTGACTGCAGACTTAGCAATACCTATCCGTCCACGGACAACAAGGAGCAAGTCATGAGAATCGGTTCCTCCATCTTCCTGATCGCCCTCGGTGCCATCCTCGCCTGGGCCGTCGCTCCCGGCCTGATCCCAGCAGTCGACCAGGCAATGGTCGGCTACATCCTGATGGTGGTCGGCGTAATCGGACTCATCGCTTCCCTGGTCCTCGCCTCCCCCGGGCGCAGCCGCAGCCGCCGGGTCAGTGAGACACGCTCGGTCGTCGACCCCAACACGGGCGAGACCATCACGCGCAATGAAAGCCGCGACGCCGGGCTCTAAGCCGCCCGTTGCCACAACACGCCGCACCAACTACCGCCGCCGGGCCCGTACACTTGAAGTCCGGCCCGGCCTGCCTTCTGGTGCTATTCCCGCCCGCCACCGGGCCGGGACATGCCCAGCGATTGGCCTGGC
>JAODMA010000231.1 GCA_025464545.1 Arthrobacter sp.
TGACGGCGTTCAGTCCGGGGCAGTCGCCACCGCTGGTAAGAATTCCAATTTTCATGTCTCGGCTCAAATCCTGGTGTGAAGGTTTACAGGCAGAGCGCCACGCTGAGCTCACCCTAGAGTCTACTGGCGGATGTGGGGCAGGACACAAACGCTCACCGCGGCGAAGTGCCCCCACCGTTCGGGCAGGGGCACTCTCCGCGTCATTCCGGGTCTCAACCGGTCACAATCGGCGGCTCCGCCGCGCCTCAGCGCCCGATCGACCGGTTCTCCAGGAAGGACTGGAGGACGATGGCGTTGCGCTGGTCCGGAAGGATCAGCCACGCCGCGAGGTAGAAGACGAACGCGGGGCCCGGGAGCAGGGCCAGGAGCAGGAACGCTATCCGCACGAACGCCACATCGACGTTCAGTTTGGCGGCGATTCCGCCGCAGACCCCGCCCAGCCAGCGCTGCGGACCACGTTTCAGGCCGAGGCCCCGGACGGTACTGAAGAACTTTTCCATGGTTCAAGACTTCCCTGTCGATGGTTCTTTGTCACGTCCGCGGGCCGAGATGAGCCCGCCGATCACGAGTGCGGCGCCGGCGCCGAGCATCAGCCCGATCAGCACATAGCTTGCGTCCAGCGCCACGAGGCCAAGCCGGGCGACGATGATCAACGCGGCGAGGGCCAGCACGATCAGCCCCCAGACGATCGTTCCCACGCGGGCCGGGGAGCTATCAAGCCGCTCAGGGTCGCCGGCCGTCAGGGCAGTGGTGGACTCGTCGCCTGCCGGGCCGCCCGTCGGTGATTCATAGCTGCTCATGTCAGTTTCCTTCCTGGATCGTCACATTGCTGACGGTGCCCGAGATCCTGAGGATCAGCCGCGCACCGGGCTGGCCCGTGTTGTAGTCGTTTTGCTGGGTGGTCATGCCGCCGTGGCTCCGGCCGCCCTCGTTGAGGTTTCCCATGGTCATATCCGACTGGATCTGCACGGGCACGGTCTCCGGGATGACCACGGTCACGTTGCTCGCCGTGACGTCGATGGGGACGACGACGTCGGAGGCGAGCGGCGGGTTGAATGCGAGCTTGGTGAGGTCGACGGTCCCCCTGCCGCCGGTGATCTCAAACCCGTCCCGGGCCTGCTCGATGCTGGCCGGGGACCAGTCGGCGTCCTGGAAGCGGAACCTGTCGCCGTTCGGGACCACATTGAAGATTCCCCCAATGATCAGGGCCACCGCGGCGAAGAACCCGAGGATGCCCGAGGTGCGTCCCCGGAAGCCGGCGAAGAGGATCCCGAGGCCCAGGACAGCCGCCCCGCTTGCCCACACGACGGCGTTGCCCGAGTCGCCGAGGTCGATCACGCCGGCGGCGTCGAGAGCCTTGATGCCACCGCCGACGAGAAGCGCGACCCCCGCTGTAACGGCCACGGCAGGGGCCCCTGGGCCAACGTTCCGGGGCTTGGCCGGAGGGACAGCGCCGCCGCCGGGACCGGGACGGTAGCCGCCGCCAGGTGGGGGCGTGGGGCCCGACGGCGGAGGTGCGCCCCAGACCGGGCCGGGCCCGGTGCTGCCGTAACCGGTAGCCGCGAAAGAGGCCGAGTTGGCTGCAGGTGCAGGTGCCGGGCCCGGGCCCGGCTGCCCAGCCGGGTCAGCGGAATTCATCGGGGCACCGGGATAAGGGTGCGAGGACATGGTTAGGCCTCCGTTCGGGGCTTTGTTGCGTCGGATGAGGTAGTAGACGAGGTAGCCGATGCCGCCCAGCCAGAAGACGGTCCAGATGAAACCGCCGAAGCCGTGCCGGTCCCAGCCCCAGACGCCGCTACCCAGGCCGGGCAGGCCGATCAGGGTGGTGATCAGTGCGCCGGTCATCCCGCCGCTCCACCGGCCTGCGGCGGCCTCCTGCACGTGGATCCGGCCGTCGGGTTCGGGCAGCAGGGCCCAGGCGAGGCCGTACAGCAGCACGCCGACGCCGGCGAAAATGGCCAGCACGATGAAGATGCCGCGGACGATCAGCGGGTCAACGCCGAGCCGCTGCGCGATACCGCTGGCAACGCCACCCACCCAGCGGTCGCGTCCGCGGTAGATTCGCTGGCTCCGGATCCAGTCAAAAAATGACTGGGACTGCGCATTACCTTGCCCAGGAGTGCCGCCGTGGGGAGGTGTGGTGCCGTAGTACGGCGGGGGCGGGGGCGGAGGCGGAGGAAGCGGGCCGGCGGGAACGGTGGCCGGAGCCCCCGGACCGGCCGGCCGGGCTTCGGACGGACCGGTGCCGGCCGCGGGGCCGGACGGGTCCTGGCTGTCATCAGGGTGCGGGGTGTGCGGATTCATACTTCGATCCTCCCTGTTGCTGCCGCCGCGCTCTACTGGGGAACACCCTGAACTGTCCCTGAGCCAGCCCCGGTTCGGGCTGAAAACGGGTCCGGGGAACCCTGATCCGTGCTTGGATTGACTCATGACAACCACCGTTTCCCGCCCGCCGCTGGTCCGCGGTGGTGACCGCGTGATTGCCGGCGTCTGCGCCGGTCTCGCCGGTCACCTGGGCTGGCCGGTGCAGATGGTACGGATTGGCATGGTTGTGGCAGCGCTCGCCGGCGGCGCAGGCGTCGCCTTCTACGCGTGGCTCTGGATCATGGTGCCCACCGCCGACGAAAGCGCCAGGCGCAATGCCCGCAGGCCGGCGTCCCCCATCGCCCCCGCCGTGAGCGCACCGTTTGCCGGCCCCTACCCGGGCGATCACCCGGACCGTGCGCCGGTGGACTACGCGGGGCCCCGGGATCTGCCACCGCTGTCTCCGGGTTCCGACTTCGCGGCGGACTCCAGCGAGCAGAACCTTCCCGCGACGGACGCGGCGCCCCAGGGGCCAGCCGCCGCGGCTCCGCAGTCCTGGCCGAGCAGGGTCCGGAGCATGCCGTACGGCAAGGAGATCCTGCTGGGATCCGGGCTGCTGCTGGCCGCGGGGATCCTGATCGCCCGCATGCTCGGGCTGGACGTGCCGCTTGGGACCCTTATCCCGGTGGCCGCCATCCTGGGCGGCGCCGCTATCGCGTGGATGCAGTTGGACGAAACGCGGCGGGCGGGCCTCGTGGACAAGACCAAGGCCGATCAGGCCGGCGGCTGGGCCAGGCTCGCGGCCGGCCTGGCCCTTGTTGTCGCCGGCGTACTGGTGATGGTGTCCGGCTCGGGTTCGTGGGAGCAGACCTGGCTCGCGCTGCTGGCCTCCGTGGCCGTGCTCGGCGGCGTGGCTCTGGTGCTGCTTCCCTGGGGGCTCAAGTTCTGGCGCGACCTGGAGGCCGAGCGCTCCGGCCGCGTCCGCGCCACCGAGCGGGCCGAGATCGCCGCCCATCTGCACGACTCCGTCCTCCAGACCCTGGCCCTGATCCAGCGGCGTGCGGGCAACGAGCACGACGTCGTCCGGTTGGCCCGCGCGCAGGAACGGGAGCTGCGGGGCTGGCTGTACCGGGACCCGGGCAAGGAGGCCGGGCAGCTCTCCGAAGGCATCAAGGCCGCCGCGGCGGAAGTGGAAGATGCGCTGGGCCAGGCCGTCGAAGTCGTGAGCGTGGGGGACTGCGCCATGACGGAACGGCACGAGGCCCTGGTACAGGCTGCCCGGGAGGCCATGTTGAATGCTGCCCGCCACGGGGGCAGCGCCGTGTCCGTCTACCTGGAAGTCACCGACGGCGCCGCGGAGGTCTTCGTGAAGGACCGCGGAGCCGGGTTCGATCCGGACGCATTGCCTGTGGACCGGCTCGGCGTCCGCGAATCGATTATCGGACGGATGAACAGGCATGGCGGCACGGCCGCCATCATCAGCAATCCGGACGGCACCGAGGTTCGTCTCAGGTTGCCGCTGGCAGCCGGCCCCTCGGCCACCACCGGTGCCGCCGACAACGGAGAGGTAAGACTTTGAGCAACGCAGATACCGGAAACACGGCACGGGCGATCCGTGTCGTGATTGTGGATGACCACGCGATCTTCCGGTCCGGTCTCAAGGCGGACCTGGACCCCGCCATTGTCGTTGCGGGCGAGGCCGGGACGGTCGAGGAAGCCATAGCGGTCATCGCCGCGGTACGCCCCGACGTCGTCCTGCTGGATGTCCATCTGCCCGGGGGGCTCGGCGGCGGCGGGCGCGAGGTGATTGCAGGTTCCGTCCCACTGCTGGGGACCACCCGGTTCCTCGCTCTGAGCGTCTCCGACGCGGCGGAGGACGTCGTCTCGGTCATCCGCGCCGGGGCGCGCGGCTACGTCACCAAGACCATTTCCGGTGCGGAAATTTCCGACGCCGTGCGCCGGGTGGCAGGGGGCGACGCCGTCTTTTCGCCCCGGCTGGCCGGCTTTGTGCTGGACGCATTCGGCACGGCGCCGGCGGACATTGCCGACGACGAACTGGACCGGCTTTCCGCCCGCGAGCTTGAGGTGATGCGGCTGATCGCCCGCGGCTACAGCTACAAGGAAGTCGCCAAGGAGTTGTTCATCTCGATCAAGACGGTCGAAACCCACGTTTCGGCGGTGCTCCGCAAACTCCAGCTATCCAGCCGGCACGAACTGACCCGCTGGGCCGCGGAGCGGCGCCTGCTTTAGCGGAGCAGGCGCCCGCCCGGCCCCGTCTGCTGCTTGGGCCTTCTACTTGGCCTTGCCGAGGAAGTCCTGCAGGCGGGCGACGCCGGTGGCCAGGTCCTCGTCGCCCAGGGCGTAGGACAGGCGGAGGTACCCGGACGGGCCGAACGCCTCGCCCGGAACCACCGCCACCTCGACCTCGTCCAGGATCAGTGCGGCCAGCTCGGCCGACGTCGCGGGCCGGACAGGTCCGTTTGCGGACGGCAGCTCTTTGCCCAGCAGGGCGCGGACGTCGGCGTAAACGTAGAACGCGCCCTTCGGCGTCGGGCACTCGACACCCTCAATGGCGTTCAGTCCCGCCACGATCGCCTTGCGGCGGCGGTCGAA
>JAODMA010000242.1 GCA_025464545.1 Arthrobacter sp.
CTCGGGCCCGCAGTCCGGCGTCGTCCTGGTCGAAAATCTCGAACAGGGGATCGCCGCCTGTGACGCCTACGCCGCGGAGCATCTGGAAATCATGACGGCGGACGCCGCCGGCGTGGCCGCACGGATCCGGAACGCCGGGGCCATCTTCGTCGGCGACTACAGCCCGGTCAGCCTGGGGGACTACTGCGCGGGGTCCAACCATGTGCTGCCCACCAGCGGCACGGCCGCCTTCTCGTCCGGACTGAACGTCACGACTTTCCTGCGCGCCATCCAGGTGATCAACTACAGCCGAGCGGCGCTGGAGCAGGTTAGCGCCCACATCGTGAGCCTGGCCGGGGCCGAAGACCTGCCAGCCCACGGGGAGGCCGTCACGGCGCGGTTCGGCAACGGCGCCTGACCACTACATGTAGTAATTACAGGCTTGTTATTCGGCTACATCTAGTCGTAAACTGATGGTGACAGCTAGCCGCCGGCGACTGTTCCGGGCGCTTGTGGGTCCGGCCGTGAGTCCGGCAAAGTGTCCGCACTGCGACAGGGGAGGAAACGACGTGTATTGCCCGTTCTGCCGTAACCCTGATTCCCGCGTGGTGGACAGCCGGATGGCGGACGACGGGTCAGCCATCCGACGCCGCCGGCAGTGCCCCGAATGCGGCCGGCGGTTCACGACGGTGGAGACCACCAGCCTGACCGTGATCAAGCGTTCCGGCGTCGGCGAGCCGTTCAGCCGCAGCAAAGTCATCAATGGAGTCCGGAAAGCCTGCCAGGGCCGTCCCGTGACCGAAGATGACCTCGCCATGCTGGCGCAGGAGGTCGAAGAGGCCATCCGGGCCTCGGGCGCGGCGGAGATCGAGGCCCACGAGGTCGGTCTTGCCATCCTGAACCCGCTGCAGAAGCTGGACGAGGTGGCCTACCTGCGTTTCGCCAGTGTGTACCAGGCCTTCGAATCCCTCGAGGACTTTGAAGCCGCCATCTCGCTGCTCCGCCACGAGGCCGGCGCAAAGGGCGTGGAGGGCAAGAGCCCGCAGAAGAGCCCGCTCTAGGCCCCTTTCCCGGGAGCCGGACCAACAGACTCCGGTGGTGGCAGCGGAGGGGAAGCCGCGGCCACCACCGGCACCAAACTACTTGGCCAGTTTGTGCTTCAGGGCGATCTCGATCGCGGCGCCCACGATACCGGCATCGTTCTTCAGTTCTGCCGGAACAATCGGCGTGCGGAGCTTCAGCCGCGGCAGGTACTCGTCAGCGCGCTTCGAAATCCCGCCGCCGACGATGAACAGCTCGGGGGAGAAAAGGAACTCGACATGGGAAAAGTATCGCTGCAGCAGCACGCTGTACTCTTCCCAGCTCAGCCCGTCGCGTTCGCGCGCCACGGCCGAGGCCTTGCTCTCGGCATCGAACCCGTCAATCTCCAGGTGGCCCAGCTCCGCGTTGGGCACGAGCTTGCCGTCGAAGATGAACGCCGAACCGATTCCGGTGCCGAGCGTGATCACCAGCACGGTGCCCTTGACGCCTTCGCCGGCGCCGTACCGTGCCTCGGCCAGTCCGGCCGCGTCGGCGTCATTGATGACCTCCACGGGACGGCCCAGGCGGGCCGTAAGCAGGCCATCGATGTCAAGGCCCAGCCAGGCGTTGTCGACGTTCGCCGTCGAGTGGACCACGCCGTGCTGGATGATGCCAGGGAAGGTCACTCCGATAGGCGAGTGGGCGGACGGGGCGTCGGGGCGCTTGGACAGCTCCTCGACCACGTGGGCCACGGCTTCCGCGACAGCCTCGGGAGTGGACGGCTGGGGCGTGGGGACCCGGAACCGGTCACCGGCCAGCTTGCCCCTCTTCAGATCGACGATGCCGCCTTTGATCCCGGTGCCGCCGATGTCGATACCGATCAAGGGGGCGTTCTTCTTTGACTTCTCGTCCTTGTTGACCAATGTGCTTCCGTTCGTGGCAGGGGGCGGGCAGGAATGGGGCGGCCCAGGGCAGGCGCGTGATGACCGGGATCTCCACTGTGGGGCGTGGTTCAGGGAAGGGTGAGGACCTCGGCGCCGGACTCGGTCACCAGCAGGGTGTGCTCGAACTGCGCGGTGCGCTTGCGGTCCCGGGTCACCACCGTCCAGTCATCGGCCCACATGTCCCAGTCGACGGTCCCCAGGGTCAGCATGGGCTCAATCGTAAAGACCATACCGGTTTCCATCACGGTGTTGTAGGCGGGGGCGGCGTCGTAGTGCGGAATGATCAGCCCGGTGTGGAAGGCCTCACCGACGCCATGGCCGGTGAAGTCGCGGACCACGCCGTAGCCGAACCGCTTGGCGTAGGACTCGATGGTCCGGCCGATCACGTTGATCTCACGGCCCGGGGCTACGGCCCGGATGGCACGGTTCAGCGATTCCTGGGTGCGCTCGACGAGCAGCCGGGATTCCTCGTCGACGTTGCCTGCCAGGAAGGTGTAATTGGTGTCGCCGTGCACGCCGCCGATGAACGCGGTGATGTCGATGTTGACGATGTCCCCGTCCTCGACCACGGTGCTGTCCGGGATTCCGTGGCAGATAACCTCATTGAGCGAGGAGCACAGGGACTTGGGGAAGCCGCGGTAGCCGAGGGTGGACGGATACGCGTTGTGGTCCAGCAGGAACTCATGTCCCACCCGGTCCAGCTGGTCAGTGGTGACGCCGGGCTGGATGTGCTTCCCGACCTCCACGGTCGCCTGGGCGGCGATGCGGGACGCGATCCGGATCTTCTCGATGGTCTCCGCCGACTTGACCTCGGACCCGGTGAATTTGGATGGTGCCGGTTTGCCCACGTACTCAGGTCGGGGGATGGAGGCCGGAACGGGCAGCTGCGGACTGATGGTTCCCGGGACCAGGGTGCCGATGGGTGCGGTCGAGGCGAGAGAAGGCATACATTGATCATATAAGGCCCGACCGGACGCAAATATACGTACAGCGGAAACTGAAGGCGGAAACGCAACAAGGGGCACACCGGACCCGGCGGTGCCCCGTCCCAGCCGGGGCATTAGCACAGCACCATGACAGCCGAGGAGCATCAATGCCGGAGTACTGGTACAACGTCAACACTCACGAGGTCGAAGAGGACGCCCTGTCCGACTGGAGTCAGCTGATCGGCCCCTACAAGACCCGCGAAGAGGCTGAGCACGCCCTGGAAAAGGTCAGGGCACGCAACGAGACCTGGGAAAAAGACGACGACGACTAGCCTAGCCGTCGGCAACCGGGCGGCAGGCGATGGTCCGGAGCGGCCTGAACCGCTGTTGGCGCTGGCCCGGCGGTGCAGGGCCGGGAGAGCCTGGAAGCAGGGGGGAGCTTAGAACGAGTGTTCGGGACCGGGGAACTGCCCTGAGCGGACGTCCTCACCGTAGGACCTGGCGGCGTCGCTCAGCGAGGTCCGCAGATCGGCGTACTGCTTGACGAACTTGGCCATCTTGCCGCCGCGCAGGCCTGCCATATCCTGCCACACCAGCACCTGGCCCGTGGTCGCATTGCCCGCGCCGATCCCGATCGTGGGGACCGCCACCGCGGCATCAACCGCTGCCGCCGTCTCGGCCGGAACCATCTCCATCAGAACGCTGAACGCGCCCGCCTCGGCCAGCGCGACGGCGTCGTCGATAAGCCGCTGCGCGTCGTCACCACGGCCCTGGACGCGGTAGCCCCCGAGGGCGTGTTCGCTCTGCGGCGTGAAGCCGATGTGCGCCATGACGGGAATGCCGGCCTGGACCATGGCCCGGACCGTCTCGGCGTAAAACCTGCCGCCTTCAATCTTGACCGCGTGGGCAAGGCCCTCCTTGAGGAAGCGCACGCCGGTTGCCACCGCCTGCTGGGCGGACACCTCATAACTGCCGAACGGCAGGTCCGCCACGACCAGGGCGCGCCTGGCCGACCGCGTCACGGCACGGCACAGGGGGATCAGCTCATCCACGGTCACCGGGAGGCTTGTCTCGTTGCCGAAGACGTTGTTGGAGGCCGAGTCGCCGACCAGGAGGACTTCAATGCCGGCCTGGTCGAAAATTTCCGCTGTGTACTGGTCGTAGGCGGTCAGCATGGCGAAGCGTTCGCCGTTGAGCTTGGCCTGGTGGAGGTGGTGGGTGCGGATCCTGGCCGCCGGTTTCCGCCCGGTGCCCGACGGCCCCGCGTCCCCGCCGGCCGCCGTCGGGGCGGAACCGGCCGCCGGCCCGTTGCCATAGGGGGCCGCAACTTCGGCGGACGTGCTGGGATCGGGGCTGATGCTTGTGGCCATGGCACGAGCGTAGTGCGATACCGCACGTACTAGCTACCGGGGTCCATGCCCGGATCCGGTGAATCGCGTCACACCGGATCCGGGCATGCTGCCGGCGGGCAGGAAGCGGCACCGCCCGGTTCGGGCTCCTTATGTTAACGCTGTGTTACGCGGGGCAGCTGCGCCAGCAATCGGTGCCAATGATTAGTAAAGTGAACGGAGAGCAGCTGCGGGACCCATGCACGAAGGGCCTGGGGCACGGAGAATGAACCGGAAAGAGGCCAGTATGGACCGCCAGCAAGAGTTTGTCCTGCGGACGATCGAGGAGCGCGACGTGCGGTTTGTGCGTCTGTGGTTCACCGACGTCGTGGGATCGCTGAAGTCGGTGGCGCTGGCCCCGGCCGAGGTGGAAGGCGCGTTCGAGGAAGGCCTGGGCTTTGACGGCTCCTCCATTGAGGGACTGGCCCGCGTCTTCGAATCCGACATGCTGGCCCAGCCGGACCCGGCCACCTTCCAGATCCTGCCTTGGCGCGGTGAGACGGAAGCGACCTCGCGGATGTTCTGCGACATCCTGACGCCCGACGGCGAACCCTCCGCGGCGGATCCCCGCAACGTGCTCAAGCGCAACCTGGCCAAGGCCGCGGATATGGGGTTCACCTGCTACACCCATCCCGAGATCGAGTTCTACCTGCTGAAGTCCCAGGCGCCGGGGCCCGACGGTGCGCCGGTACCGGTCGATGAGGGCGGCTACTTCGACCACGTCCCAGGCGGCGTGGCCCAGGACTTCCGCCGCACAGCGGTGACGATGCTCGAATCGGTGGGCATCTCGGTGGAGTTCAGCCATCATGAGGCCGGGCCCGGGCAGAACGAGATCGACCTGCGCTACGCGGATGCCCTGCAGACGGCGGACAACATCATGACGTTCCGGACGGTGATCAAGGAAGTCGCGCTGCAGCAGGGAACCTACGCCACCTTCATGCCAAAACCATTCACGGCCCACCCGGGCTCCGGCATGCACACCCATTTCTCGCTCTTCGAGGGCGACACCAACGCTTTCTACGAGGCCGGGGCCGAGTTCCAGCTCTCCGAGACCGCCCGGCAGTTCATCGCCGGCATCCTCAAGCACGCCCCCGAGTTCACCGCAGTGACCAACCAGTTCGTGAACTCCTACAAGCGGCTGTGGGGCGGGGGAGAGGCACCGAGCTACCTGAGCTGGGGCCACAACAACCGGTCCGCCCTGGTCCGGGTGCCGCTGTACAAGCCCGGCAAGGGCCAGTCGGCACGGATTGAGTACCGCGGGATCGACTCCGCGGCCAACCCCTACCTCGCCTACGCGGTGCTGCTCGGCGCCGG
>JAODMA010000251.1 GCA_025464545.1 Arthrobacter sp.
GACCGGCAACCCTGACGTCGCCGTCGCCGCGGTCCGGGATCACCTCTCCTCGACCCTGGCCGCGCTCAAGGCATCACCTTCCGGCAGTGGCCGCTAGGCGGGCAGCCTCCGCGCCACACGACCACTATCCCCTACAAACCAAGGAACACATTATGAAAGTTGCACTCGTCCAGGTCGCCAGTCCGGACGCGGAGAGCCGCGATGAACGGATTATCAGGATCGAGCGCCGGCTGCGTGGCATCGAGGGCGCAGACCTGATCGTCCTGCCCGAGCTCTGGAGCGCCGGCTACTTCCACTTCGGCCAGTACGAGTCACTGGCCGAAACCCTGGACGGCCCGACAGTTTCCATGTGCTCGCGCGTTGCATCCGACCTTGGCGTCCACCTGCACGTAGGCAGCATCGTGGAACGGGCAGAGAACGGACAGCTCAGGAACACCTCCATCCTGCTGGACCCGGAGGGCCGGATCGTCCACCAGTACAGCAAGATCCACGTCTTCGGATACAAGTCCCTCGAGGCGAGCCTGCTGACCGCCGGGACATCACTCCCCGTCGCCGAAACGCCCTTCGGGAAGGTCACCGGCACCACTTGTTACGACCTCAGGTTCCCGGGCCTGTGGATGGAGTTGAGCAATCGAGGCGTCGAGATCGTCATCGTCCCCGCGGCCTGGCCCGCTGCGCGCAGGGAACACTGGCGGCTGCTGACGACCGCCCGGGCCCTGGAGCACCAGATCTTCGTCATCGCGTGCAATACCGCCGGTGAACAGGAAGGCGTCGCACTCGGCGGACACAGCCGCGTCGTCGATCCCTCGGGAGTCGTCCTCGCCGAGGCCGGATCAGGTGAAGAAGTTCTGATCGTCGACATAGATCCGGACGAGGTGGCCCGGGTCCGGAAAGAATTCCCCGTCATCGGCGACCGCCTCGCGGTCTACGAAAACCTGAGCAACTAACAAGGAACAAAGGAGTCCCCCATGGACGAGAACGAATCCGCCTCACTGACCTTCGAGGTGGCAGGGTCGGGCAAGACAATCACCCTGACGGACTTCCGCAGCATAGTCGCCGGCTACACGGGCCGGGACATGAAGGCGGTTCAGCACCATATCGACGAACTCGCCGCCATCGGCATCGCACCACCGCCCGAGGTCCCGATGTTCTACCCCGTCACCGCGGACCTGTTCGACTCCTCCGGGGAACATGCCGCTTCAGCGAACCTGACGTCCGGAGAGATTGAGCCCCTCTACATCCGCCACGACGGCAAGTTCTACCTCGGCATCGGGTCAGACCACACCGATCGCGACTTGGAAGCCGAGGACATCGGCGCGTCCAAGCAAGCCTGCCCCAAGCCCGTGTCCGGCCAGGTCATCGAAGTCGAATCCCTCGATGAACTCTCGCTGGACGGCTGCACCGCCCGCTCCTGGGTAGACGGCAAGCTCTACCAGGAAGGTTCCCTCGACGGTATCCGCACCCCTGCGAACGTCGTGGAACTGTTGCTGGAAAGAACCGACGTCGGAGATCAGGATTTCCTCTGTCTTGGGGGGACCCTTCCGCTCATCGACGGGAAATTCACCGATGGCGAGGTGTGGCGCCTCGAACTCGCTTTCCCGGACGGCACAACCCTTGAACACACATACAAAATGACGAAAGGCGGAGCCCTGTGAGGACCGGCGAAGAATACCTCAAGACCCTTAACGATGGACGCACCGTCATCCTTGACGGACAGGTCGTGGAAAATGTCCTCGAGCACCCGGCCTTCGCCCGGGTGGCCCGGACCATGGCCGAACTGTTCGATATTGCCACCGACCCCGCCAACGGGATGCAGTACCACTCAGAGGAGATCGAGGGCCCGGCGAACCGCGTCTTCAGCGCTCCGCGCTCCGCCGAAGAACTGGTCCTGCGCCGCAAGGCCATTGAGACGTGGGCGAAACACACCCACGGCTGGGTCGGGCGCAGCCCCGACCACGTCGGCACGTTCTTCGCGGCCTTCGGCACGCACTCGGAAGTCTTTGCGGACGAAGAGCGCGACTTCGCTGGAAACATGCGCAACTACTACAAACGGATTCTCGCCGAGAACCTCTACGTCTCCTACGCGATCATTCCGCCGCAGGTCTCCCGCGCCACGACGGCGTCCGGCTGGGAAGGCGACTTCCTCCAGGTCGGCGTGGTGCGCGAAACCGAGGAAGGGATCATCGTCCGCGGCTCCCAGATGCTGGCCACCGGGGCTGCCATCGCCGATGAGGTGTTCGTGACCTGTATCAAGCCCCTGGGGCCGGACGACGTCGACTTCGCGATCAGCTTCGCGGTGCCCGTGGCCGCCGACGGGCTCAAGCTCTATTGCCGCCGCCCCTACGCTCCGGCGGCCACCAGCGAGTTCGACTACCCGCTCACCACGCGTTATGACGAGCCGGATGCTCTCGTGGTGTTCGACGACGTCCTGATCCCCTGGGACAGGGTGTTCATCAACCGCAACATCGACAAGCTGCGCCGCCAGTTCTTCGACACCGGGGCCCACGCCCTGGGAAACTGGCAGGCCCAGATCCGCTTCGCCACGAAACTGAAGTTCATCGCCTCGGTTGCCCGTAAAGTCACTCAGGTTAACGGGACCGACAAGATCCCCGGTGTCCAGGAAAAGCTCGGCGAACTCGCCGCGGTGGTTGCTTCCGTTGAATCGGCCGTCCTCGCCGCGGAATACACCGCCACTCCGGAAAGTACCGGGATGATGGTTCCGGGTAAGCGTGCCCTCTACGGCGCAATGGGCCTGCAGTCCGAATCCTATCACCGGGTCAT
>JAODMA010000270.1 GCA_025464545.1 Arthrobacter sp.
ACTACCGCTATCCCCAGGGCATCCCGGACAAGGTGCGCACCCAGGCCGACTACGAACTCGGCGTCATCACGTCCATGGGTTTCCCGGGCTACTTCCTTGTGGTGGCCGACTTCATCAACTGGGCGAAGAACAACGGCATCCGGGTGGGTCCCGGACGCGGCTCCGGCGCCGGCTCCATGGTGGCCTATGCCATGCGCATCACCGACCTCGATCCGCTGCACCACGGCCTGATCTTCGAGCGCTTCCTCAACCCGGACCGCGTCTCCATGCCCGACTTCGACGTCGACTTCGATGACCGGCGCCGCTCCGAGGTAATCGATTACGTCACGCGCAAATACGGCGACGAACGTGTCGCGATGATCGTCACCTACGGCACCATCAAGACCAAGCAGGCGCTCAAGGACTCCTCGCGCGTGCTGGGCTACCCGTTCAGCATGGGCGAACAGCTCACCAAGGCCCTCCCGCCGGCGGTGATGGCCAAGGACATTCCGCTGGCGGACATCCAGAACAAGGACTCCAAGCGCTACAGCGAGGCCGGTGACTTCCGGCAGCTGATCGCCACGGACCCGGAGGCCGCCAAGGTATTCGAAACGGCGCTCGGCATCGAGGGGCTGAAACGCCAGTGGGGTGTCCACGCGGCCGGCGTCATCATGTCCTCGGACCCGATCATCGACGTCATCCCGATCATGCGCCGTTTCCAGGACGGCCAGGTCATTACGCAGTTCGACTATCCCACGTCCGAGGGCCTCGGCCTGATCAAGATGGACTTCCTGGGCCTGCGGAACCTCACGATCATTTCCGACGCCCTTGAGAACATCAAGATGAACCGCGGCGAGGACCTGGACCTGGAGTCGCTGGCCCTCGACGACGCGGCATCCTACGAGCTGCTGGCCCGGGGCGACACCCTGGGTGTGTTCCAGCTCGACGGCGGGCCGATGCGCTCCCTGCTTAAGCTCATGAAGCCCGACAACTTCGAAGACATCTCCGCCGTGCTGGCTCTTTACCGGCCCGGTCCGATGGGCGCCAACGCGCACACCGATTACGCGCTGCGCAAGAACGGCATCCAGGAGGTCATTCCGATCCACCCGGAGCTGGAGGAACCGCTCTCCGAAATCCTCGGCGGGACCTACGGGCTGATCGTGTACCAGGAGCAGGTTATGGCCGTGGCGCAGAAGCTCGCCGGCTATACCCTCGGCCAGGCTGACATCCTGCGCCGTGCCATGGGCAAGAAGAAGAAATCCGAGCTGGACAAGCAGTTCGCCGGCTTCTCGCAGGGCATGCAGGACAACGGCTACTCGATGGCAGCGGTCAAGACCCTCTGGGACATCCTGCTGCCGTTCTCTGACTACGCCTTCAACAAGGCGCACTCGGCCGCCTACGGTGTGATCTCGTACTGGACCGCCTACCTGAAGGCCCACTACGCGCCGGAGTACATGGCTGCCCTGCTGACCAGCGTCGGCGACGACAAAGACAAGTCGGCGATCTACCTCAACGAATGCCGGCGCATGGGCATCACGGTGCTGCCGCCGGACGTCAACGAGTCCGCGCTGAACTTCACACCGGTCGGCACGGACATCCGCTTCGGCATGGGTGCCATCCGCAACGTCGGCGTCAATGTCGTCGAGGCCATGGTGGCGGCGCGCGAAAAGGAAGGCGCGTACACGTCCTTCAAGGACTACCTCATGAAGGTCCCCGCCGTCGTGTGCAACAAGCGCACCATTGAGTCCCTGATCAAGGCCGGCGCCTTCGACTCACTCGGCCACCACCGGCGCGCCCTGGCCATGGTCCACGAAGAGGCAATCGACTCGGTCATCACGCTCAAGCGCAACGAGGCGATCGGGCAGTTCGACCTCTTCGCCGGATTCGATGAAGCCGAATCAGAGGCGTCCCTGAGCATCGAGATTCCCGACCTTCCGGAGTGGGAGAAGAAGGACAAGCTCTCGTTCGAACGCGACATGCTCGGCCTCTACGTCTCGGACCACCCGCTGCAGGGGCTTGAAGGGCTGCTGAGCCAGCACGCGGACCAGTCCATCACCTCGATCATTGCCGAGGACGGCCCGCACGACGGCGCCATCGTCACCATCGCGGGCATGATCACCTCCCTGAGCCGCCGGATCGCGAAGGCCAGCGGCAACGCCTACGCCCGCGCGGAGATCGAGGATCTCGGCGGTTCGGTGGAGGTCATGTTCTTCGGCCAGGTATACGGCCCCATCGCCTCGGTGCTGGCGGAGGACCTGATCGTGGTGGTCAAGGGCCGGCTGCAGCGCCGCGACGACGGCGCCGTCGCCCTGAACTGCATGGAACTCTCTGTCCCCGACCTCAGCGAGGGCCTGAACGGGCCCCTGGTGATCACGATGCAGACCCACAAGGCAACCGAAGCCGTGGTGACCGAACTCGGTGATGTGCTCAGGACCCACCGCGGCAAGTCAGAGGTCCGCCTGCACCTGCAGGGCGACTCCCGGGTGGAAGTCATGGGCCTGCCTGTGCACCTGCGGGTCAACCCGAGCCCCTCGCTGTTCGGGGACCTGAAGGTGCTCCTCGGCCCGACCTGCCTGGACAGCTAGCGGCGGGCGGCGGCTGGGCGCTTGTCCGGGTCTCAGATCTCGTAGTCCAGCGGGACCGGCTGGCTGTAGGCGCCGGAGTGGTAGAGCAGGGGAGCGCCGTCGTCGCCGACTTCACCTTCCACCACCTCGACAACCACGACCGCGTTGTTCTCGAAGGAGAGCCGCATCTGGACCTTGCCGATCAGCCAGCCCGCGACGTCCTTCAGGATGGGGACCTCATGCGGTCCCAGCTCCCAGTGGTCGCCCTCGAAGCGGTCGCGGGTCCTGGCGAAACGGTCGGCCAGCTCCTGGTTCTCCAGCCCGAGCATGTGCACCCCGATGTAGGTGGTGTTTGCCACCGCCGGCCATGAACTCGAGGTGCGCGCCATGTTGAAGGTGAAGCGAGGGGGCTTGGCCGACAGCGAGGCTACCGAGGTCGCGGTGAAACCGAACGGCACGCCATTGTGGTTGGCGGTGATGATCGCCACGCCGGCCGCATGCCGGCGGAACATTTCCCTGAACGTTCCTTCGAAGGCTCCGTCGTCTGAGGCCACTGCGATCCAACTCCCTGCTGCACGTGCGGAATATGTCTACCCTTCCAGCGTATGGCTCCCCGGACAGGCCGTGGTATTTGGTTTACCTGCCGCCGTCATGGAGGGTCATCCGGGGCCGGGCGACGCCACGCGCACGGCCGGTCCAAAGCTTGTTAAGGTTTGTTGCATGACACAGCCAGCAGTACGCGTCCCGGTCCAGCGGTCGAACGATGGCGAGGAGGGTCCCGGGCGCACGGTCCGGGGGCGTGGGGCCGGCGGGACAGGCCTGCGCAGGGCAGCGGCCATCGCCGCCGTCGGAGTGCCGGTGGGGGTGCTCTGGTGGGTGCTGGCGCC
>JAODMA010000271.1 GCA_025464545.1 Arthrobacter sp.
ACCACCTTCACGGTGCTGGCTGACGTGGCGCAGAACGTGGCGGGGGACAAGCTCCAGGTCGAGTCCATCACCAAGGCCGGGGCTGAAATCCACGGCTACGAGCCCACGCCGGGGGACATCCGCAAGGCGTCCAAGGCGGACCTGATCCTGGACAACGGCCTGAACCTTGAGGCGTGGTTTGGCCAGTTCGTCGAGGGCTTGGACGTTCCGCACGCGGTGGTGAGCGAAGGCGTGGAAGTGATGTCCATCAGCGAAGATTCCTATCAGGGCAAGCCGAACCCGCACGCGTGGATGTCGCCGGTCAACGTCCAGCTCTACGTGGACAACATGGTGAAGGCGTTCTCCAGGCTCGACCCGGACAACGCCGCTGTCTTCGAAGCGAACGGCGAGGCGTACAAGGCCAAGCTGCAGTCCGTGAAGGACGAGATGGTCCGGAAGCTTGCGACTGTCCCGGAGGCGCAGCGGGCGCTGGTGACGTGCGAGGGTGCCTTCTCCTACCTGGCGCGTGACGCCGGCCTCCGGGAGGTCTACATCTGGGCCGTCAACGCCGAACAGCAGGCCACTCCGCAGCAGATCGCCAAGGCCATCGAATTCGTGACGGCCAACAGGGTCCCGGCCGTTTTCTGCGAGTCCACGGTTTCCGACGCCCCGATGCGCCAGGTCGTGGGCGCCACCGGGTCGGCCTTCGGCGGGGTGCTCTACGTCGATTCGCTCTCGGAAGCGGACGGGCCCGTCCCGACGTACCTGGACCTCATCCGGCACGACTCGAATGTCATCACCAAAGGCCTGACGGGAGCGGCATCATGAGCAATCCGGCCATCCTGGTGGAAAAAGTCACCGTCCACTACGGCGAGGTCCTGGCGCTCGACGCCGCGTCGCTGTCCCTGGAAGCCGGGCGGATCTGCGGCCTGATTGGCATGAACGGCTCGGGTAAATCCACGCTGTTCAAGGCGATCATGGGGATGATCAAGCCCGACGCCGGCAGGGTGCTGATCAACGGCGCACCGCCCGCCAAGGCACGCAAGGAAGGCGGAATAGGCTACGTCCCGCAGAGCGAGGATGTGGACTGGCAATTTCCGCTGTCCGTCCGCGACGTCGTGATGATGGGCCGCTACGGGCACCAGGGATTCACCCGACGCCCTTCCCAAGCCGACCGCGACGCCGTCGACCTTGCCCTGGACCGGGTGGAACTGTCCGAATTCGCAAACCGGCAGATCGGCCAGCTCTCCGGCGGTCAGAAGAAGCGTGCCTTCGTGGCCCGGGGAATCGCCCAGGGAGCCACCATGATGCTCTTGGACGAGCCGTTCGCCGGCGTGGACAAGCGCTCCGAAGCAACCGTTACCCGCCTGCTGAAGGAACTGGCGGCGGATGGCTGCACAATCCTTATCTCAACCCATGACCTGCACGCCCTTCCCCAGCTCTGCGACGAAGCCGTCCTCCTGATGCGCAGGGTCCTGATGCATGGTCCGCCCGAGGTGGTCCTGCAGCCCGAGCACCTGGCCATGGCCTTCGGCCTCGACGTTCTCAACCGCGACCTTCCCGGCAGCGACCTTCCGGACCGGGGTCTCCCTAACTTCGACCATTCGAACCAGCAGGGCAGGAGCTGAGCCATGGATCTCTTCGACATCCTGCTGGAACCGCTGGGCTATGACTTCATGGTCCGCGCCATCGCCACCACGGCGCTCGCGGCCATCGTGTGCGCCGTGCTGAGCTGCTGGCTGGTGCTGATCGGCTGGTCGCTGATGGGTGACGCCGTCTCCCACGCCGTGCTGCCGGGAGTAGTGCTCGCCTACATCGTGGGCGCCCCCTTCGCCCTGGGGGCGCTGGTGTTCGCGCTGCTTGCCGTGACCCTTATCGGGGTGGTCCGCAACACCAGCCGGGTGAAGGAGGACGCCGCGATCGGGATCGTGTTCACGTCGCTGTTCGCCCTTGGCCTGGTGCTCATCTCAGTCACACCCAGCCAAACAGATCTCAACCACATCATCTTCGGCAACCTTCTGGGCGTCAGCATCCCCGACCTCATCCAGGTGCTCGTGCTGGGTGTGGTCGCATTTGCCATCCTGATTCTCAAGCGCCGCGACCTCACGCTTTACGCTTTCGATCCCACCCATGCGCACGCGATCGGCCTGTCCCCGAGGCGGCTAGGAGCACTGCTGCTGGGTCTTCTTGCGCTGACCTCGGTAGTGGCACTGCAGACCGTGGGCGTGGTGCTGGTCGTTGCCATGCTGATCATCCCCGGGGCCACGGCCTACCTGCTGACGGACCGGTTCTCCCGCATGCTCGTAATCGCTCCGGTCATCTCCGCTCTCTGCTCCATCGCCGGCATCTACCTCAGCTACTACCTGGACACCGCGTCCGGCGCGATGGTGGTGCTGACGCAGGGGGCCGCATTCGCCGTCGTCTATCTGTTCAGCCCCCGGCAGGGGCTGATCGGAACCCGGCTGGCGAAGGCCCGGCGGAGGAAAGCCGTTGCGCTCAGCGCCGGAGTCGCTCCCGGAGGTGTCCCCACGCCCTGACCGGAGACGGACGGCTCCAGCGGGGCGGCGAACTGCTGCTCCGCCGCGGCCTGCCCTGTTCTGCTCAACAGAACATTATTCTGCGGAACAGCCCAAGCCGGCTCATTAATTAGGGTTGGGTCCGGATTGGTGTAGTCCGCGTCACGTCACCCCGGCAGAGCTTGTACGATGGATAAGCCGCGCGAAGCTTCGACCCTTTGTGAGGTTCGGTACACATTGTTGTCCCCCGAGGATGAATCACCGAATTTGTGTGCCTGAATCCCGGTCCAGTCCCGGCCATACTCCGACCTGCAAGGAACAGCTGTGCCATCACTTACCCCCACAGAACTACAGAGCGCGCCGGCGCAAGCCGCCGCCGGCGACTCGACCCTCAGTGCCGAGGGCTACAAGAAGACCCTGAGCGGCCGCCACGTGACCATGATTTCCATGGGCGGGGCCATCGGCGTCGGCCTGTTCATGGGGGCCGGCGGACGCCTGGCCTCCACCGGCCCGGCGCTGATCTTCTCCTACGCCATCGCAGGCGTCATCGCCTACCTGCTGATGCGGGCCCTCGGCGAACTCATCATGTACCGCCAGACCTCGGGCTCTTTTGTCAGCTACGCGGGGGAAATGTTCGGCAAGAAGGGTGCGTTCGTCGCCGGCTGGATGTACTTCATCAACTGGGGCATGACCGGCATTGCGGAACTCATCGCGATCGGCCTCTACTTCCAGTTCTTCTTCCCCAACGTGCCCGTCGAAGCGTCCGCCATTGCCGCGCTCGCGCTGCTGGTCGCCGTGAACCTGCTCAGCGTCAAGGCGTTCGGCGAGTTCGAATTCTGGGCGTCCTGCCTCAAGGTCGGCGCCATCCTCATCTTCCTGGCCGTGGGCAC
>JAODMA010000274.1 GCA_025464545.1 Arthrobacter sp.
GATGCGGTGCCCTTGTCGGCTGCCACCACGAGGTAGGAATCGTCGTCGTCGTGGCGTACGACGTCGGCCGGCGGCACGAGCGTTTCGCCGTCCGGCATCGCGATGAGGTTGTCCGTTACGTCCAGCAGGCCGCGGATGAAGGTCTTGTAGCTTTCGATGCCTTCGGCCAGCCAGGCGCTCCGGTCCACCGCCGGGTCCGGCAGCTGCTTCGCGTAGAAGCCACCCTTGGCCCCCGTGGGGACGATCACGGCGTTCTTGACGGTCTGGGCCTTGACGAGGCCGAGGATTTCGGTGCGGAAATCCTCGCGGCGGTCCGACCAGCGCAGCCCGCCGCGGGCCACCTTGCCGAAGCGGAGGTGCACGCCCTCGACCCTTGGCGAATAGACCCAGATCTCGAACATCGGCCGGGGGAACGGCAGGCCATCGATGAGGGCCGGATTCAGCTTGAAGCTGACGTGGGTTTTGTTCTGGTAGAAGTTCGTCCTCAGCGTGGCCTGGATCAGGTTCGCGAAGGTGCGCAGGACCCGGTCCGCGTCGAGGGTCGCCACCTGATCGATCGCCGCATCCAATTGAGCCCGGACCTCCTCCTGCCTGGCCCTGCGCTCGTCTGGCTCCAGCGAGGGATCGAAGCGGGCTGCGAACAGGGCGTTGAGTGCGCGGGTGACGTCCGGATTGCCCAGGAGGGTGTCCGACATGAACTCAAAGGAGTTCGTGTTGCCCATCTGTCGCATGTACTTCGCATAGGCACGCAACACAATGACCTGCCGCCAGTGCATGCCTTCACGGAGCACCAGGCGGTCGAAGCTGTCCGACTCCACGGCACCGGACACGGCCGCGCCGAAGGCCTCGGCGAGCCGTTGTCCTGTGCTCAGCGGGTCCACCCCGGCCGGGTACTTCAGGCCGAGGTCATACAGGAAGAAGTCGCGCTGGTCTGCCGTCTCGATCTCGAAGGGACGTTCGTCCAGCACCTCAAGGCCGAGGTTGTGGAAGTACGGCAGGATCTGGCTCAGGCTCTTGGGCTCCAGCATGTAGAGCTTGACCCGGGCGTCTTCCTCTAGCGTAGCGCCGGCACCGGCCGGAAGGTACACGTGGACGCCGGGCTCTTCCCGGACGCCCTCGCCGGCCCGTTCGGCGGCCGCACCATACTTCTCGAAGCGGGCAATGTCCTGCAGGGCATCTTCCACTTCGTAGTCGACCCGATAGCTGGCCGGGAAGGCCTCGGCCCAGATCAAAGCCAGTTCCTTCGCCGTGATGTCACCCGCGGCGGATTCCCGGGCGGCTGCATCGCCCGCGGCCTGCCCGGCGCCATCGCCCCGGGCCCGGAGAACCTCGGAGATGCCTTCACTCCAGGACCGTGCGGCCCGGACCAGGCGCTTCTCCAGCTCGTCGCTGCTGATGTTGCTGACATCGGCACCCTTGGGGAGCCGGATGCGGAAGAAGAGGCGCGCCAGCGCGGACTCGGTCATCCGGGCCTCGTAGTCGATGGACACCGCGTTGAATGTCTCCCGCAGTTCCTCTTCAATGCGCAGGCGCACATTCGTGGTGTACCGGTCCCGGGGAAGGTAGACGAGGGCGGACATGAACCGGCCATAGATGTCCGGGCGGAGGAACAGCCGGGTCCGGCGTCGTTCCTGCAGCCGCTGGATGCCCGTGGCAATGGCGGCCAGATCGGGGATCTCGATCTGGAACAGCTCGTCGCGGGGATACGTCTCGAGGATGCCCAGCAGGTCTTTGCCGGAGTGGGAATCCGGCGGGAAGCCGGCATCGCGCAGGACGGCGGCCACTTTCTCGCGGACTACCGGAATGTCGCGGACGGAGCCTGCGTACGCGCTGGTGGCAAAGAGCCCGATGAAGCGGCGCTCCCCGTTGACGTTGCCGGCCGCATCAAAGCTCTTTACACCGATGTAGTCGAGATAGGCCGGGCGGTGCACGGTGGACCGGGAGTTCGCTTTCGTGATCACGAGGGCGCGCTTCTCCCGTGCCTTTTGGCGCCCCGTTTCCGTGAGGTGCTGGATCTGGTGCCGGGTGGTGGCACTGGGGCGCAGCAGCCCGAGACCGCTCTCTTCCCGCGGTTCCAGGACATCCTCGCCTGATTCGTTCTTGAGGTCATATTCGCGGTAGCCGAGGAAGGTGAAGTTCCCGTCGTCCAGCCAGCGCAGCAGCTCCTGGGCCTGGCGGAGTTCGACGATCTGGGCGGGGTTGGCGACCTTGTCCAGGTCCCGGGCGATCTCCTGTGCTTTGTTCCGCATTTTCGGCCAGTCCTCGACGGCAGCACGGACGCCACGCAGGACGCTGCCGAGGCCCTCGACGAGCTCGGCGTGCTTGGCCTGGTCCGCCCGGTCGATTTCGACGGCAATCCACGATTCCATGTGCGAGGCGTTGTCGCCGTCGGCAATCAGGTGGGCCACATTCGGCATCGCCGCGGTATCACCACTCGAGATGCCGAGATGTGAAGGAACGCGGGCAATCTTGACGAGCTCGCCGGTCGCGCGGTTCCGCGTGACGACGAACAACGGGTGCATCACCAGGTGGATCGGTGACTTCTGCCGGACCAGCTCCGCGTTGACCGAGTCGACCAGGAACGGCATATCGTCGGTGACAATGTAGACGACGCTGCAGTCGGGTTCGTCAACGACGGCGATGTTGGGAACACCCGGTTGCCGCTGGGCGGCGACCTGGCGGTGTGTCTCGGTCCTGGCGGTAAGTACGTCCGGCGCGTACGCCCGGGCATCCTCTTCGGCAAGGTGCTCGTAATACTCCCCGAGATACCCTTCCCCGGCACCGATCGAAACGGGTTGATCCTCCACGCTGGACCCAGACGACATCGACAAACGCCTCCATCAAAAAGTTCATGGGCGCATCATCGCGTCCCTTATGGCGAGCCTAACTCTTTGACCGGAGCTTTGCTGTGGAAGAGAATACAGAGGATTTGAGCTTTCGCTGGGCAGGTGCACAAACCAAATCCGTTATCGCCTTCCGAAGTGCGGACTCTGGGGCCGATTCGAGCAGCAGCGAGCCCGCCAGCAGCGCCGCGTCGGCGGCAGCCGTGTCCGCCGGAAGAAAAGCGGACAGGGCGCTCCCGGGTCCGTAGCGTTCCCAGGCGTCGCGCAATTGACGCTCGGGGCTCCGTCCCACCGCCGCAGAGCGGACCTTGTTCAGCACCACCCGCGGCGTCGCCTGCGGGACGGCGGCTTCCAGCTGGGCAAGGCCACGCACCAGCCGCGGCACGCCGATGGAATCCGCAGCACCCACGGCGAACACGGTGTCCGCCACTTCAAGGCTTCGCAGCGTGGCGGCGTTCCGGCGGGGAGCCATCGTATCGAAGCTCAGCTCCTCATCGGCCTCCAGACAGAAGCCGGTGTCGATGACCGTCACGTCGGCGATCTCACGAGCCCGGTCCAGCACGAGGCTCAGCGCGGCGGCCCGGAGTTCGGTCCAGCGGTCCGCCCGGGTGATCCCGGTGAGCACAAGGAAGGTTCCCGCCTTGGTGGCCACCGGGGTGGCCACCCTGCGCAGCGCGTCACCATCCAGCAGGCCCTGATCGGCCAGCCTGCAGGCCTGCGCCAGCCCTGCCGCTTCATCCAGCAGTCCCAGCACGCCTGCGACGCTGGCGCTGTAGCTGTCCGCGTCAACCAGCAGCACGGTCTTGCCCGTGGCGGCCAGTTCTCCGGCGATGTTGGCGGCTACAAAAGTACGGCCCGGCGAGCCGGCAGGACCCCAAACGGCAATCACCTGACCCGAACCAGGGCGCGGCGGCACAGGCGCAGCAGTGACGCCGGAGGGTCGAAGAGCTGCTCCGGCACCGTCAAACCCAAGGTCCGCCCCCGGCGCCGGCCGTTGCACAGCACCGCTCAGTTGTGCCACGGCGCCCATGATGCTGCCGGCGAGGGTGGCGGGGTCAACCCCCGGCAGCTCGGCGGCCACCCCTATCCCCCGCAACCTGGCCATCTCCTCCGGCCTGTCGGCCAGCGCCACGACGGCCACCCCGACGGCAAACAGCCGGTCCACCAGCGACGCCGTCAGCTCCTCACTTCCCTCCGCCACGACGGCCGCCCGAGCCAGCCCGCTCTGGCACGCGGCGAGCAGCTCCGCGAGCTCACTGCAGCGCCGGACGACGGACACCGGCCCGTGGAGGCGCTCCAGCCCGCCGACCAGGTCGTCCCTCGAATGGCCGACCGTCACGACCGGAATGCTCATCGGGACGTACCGCCGGGGTTCCAGACCACGGAGATTTTCGCCTTGTTGGCCTGAGCGCCCAGAAGTTGCGGCATATGGCTGTCACTGACCAGGACCATCACGACCGTTGACCGGGCCGATCCCAGGGCGGTGCTGCCCGGGGTGATCTGTGCGATTTCCGCACCCGGGAGCAGCAGCGTGGGTTGGCTGAATCCGTTGCGGGCGTCGGGAAGGGCCACCCAGATATCCACCCGCGAGCCGGCCACGGCCTGGGCAGGAAGGACCTCTTCGATGGTCACCGCCACCGGCTTGCGGTCCAGCAGGTCAGGCTCTCCCAGGCTGTCGCGCGGGACCAGTTGGTCCTTGCCGATCCTCTGAACGGCGACGAGCCCGTCGGCCAGGCCGGACTCCGGCGTCAGGTATCGCTGCTCCAGGTCGCCGAGCCGGACCTTGACCCGGTGCAGCTTGTCCTCCGTCAACAGCTCCCCCACGGCGATCGGCTCCCGCGCGGCGTATGCCTCCATGGTCTGGTCGGCAGCCCCCAGCAACGAGATGACGCCCGCCATCGACGCGAGCACAAGCAGGATTCCGACGATGAGCCGGGGGTCTTTCCAGGAGGGTTTCTTCAGCCGCGCACCACCGGTCACCATGCCCACGCTCATGCGCCGCTCCCCTTGTTGTCACCGTCCGGCCGCTGGTGCCGGGAATCATCATTGTGACGTCTTCCGGCCCGGTCCGGAAGATGCAGGACCAAACAAGTACAAATTGGGGATAACGGCACCAGATGAACCCATCGGTGGCAAAATGGAGTCATGCCCCGATTCCTCACCCTGGCAGATGTTGCCGAGCAGCTCCAGATCAATGCTCCGGCTGCCTATGCGCTGGTGCGCAGCGGCGAACTCAAGGCCATCCAGGTCGGCGGCAGAGGCCAGTGGCGTGTGGAGGAAAAGATGCTCGAGCAATACATCGAGGAGCGCTACGCCGAAGCCAGCCGCATGATCGCGGAGGCCAAGTCGAAGAACGCCTGAGCGGTTCTGCGGCCGCTCCTGTCCTCGATTGCGGCGCCGGCGGACCGACCCGCAGGACCCGCTACGCCGCCGGGTGCGTCGCCGAACCGCGCTGAGCCTCCGCATTCCGGGCTGATTTGAGGGCCACCAGGGCGCCGAACGGAATCGTGATTATCTGGCGGACGTTGGAGTGCCGCCGGTCCTCCCCGTACTCCGTCACGGCCAGGTCCAGGTGGTCCCGCCCGACTCTGTCGATCACGCCGTGCACGGTGGTTTCCGTTCCGGCACCCCTCACCGCCAGGACCGACAGTCGCGTCCGGTCTCTCGCCAGCCCGCGCAGCGCGTTTGCGAGACCGAGCCGCTGTCGTACCTTGGAGGGCTCCGCTACAGCCAGCCGGGAGAGCCCCACGTACTGGACCGCTGCCGCGTAGGGGATGAGAACCTCGTTACGGGGGTCGTGCAGGACCAGCGCCTGGCTGCCGGCGTGACTCAGCGTGCCCTCGAACACCGATCCTGACGAGACCTGGACACCGATCCGGAGGCCGAGCGAGCCCCGGAGCCTGTCGGCCAGCTCCACCCCAGCGGCATCCGCGCGCATCCGGTCCGCGATCTCCGCGTCCAGGTTCAGCCGCTCGCTGGCGGCCAGCTGTGCCTCCAGGTCCGTGAACAGGGCGTCCCAACGCATGGCGTCAGCGTAGGCGCGCGCCGATCCCGGGTCAATCCACACGGTTCCGCTCCGCCCTAGACAAACCAGCACCTAGAGGATCACACTCGAATAAATGCATCAAACCACCTCAAATTACATCAAACAGCATAAACAGAGTACAAAGGAGGACGTCATGAGCGGTGGCCGGACTGCACCCGGGATGCGGCGGGAGTTTCCAGCGACCGATGCCGCAATGGCTGCCGTGATTCTGCTACTGGGTTTGTCCCTGGCGGGATCCGGAGGCAGCCTGGCGCGACGCCTGCGCTCCTCTTCGGCGCGGCAGCAGTCGCTGTCGTTTGAGGATCAGCTCGGGATCGTCGCCAACACCACCGGCCTGATCCTGATCACCTGGTGGGCCATGTCGCTGGTGATCGCGCTAGTCGCGGCGCTGCTGGAGCGCAGCGGAAGGACCGGTGCCGCTACGGTCACAGGGAAGTTCAGCCCGGCTTTCATGCGCCGCCTCGCTTTCACCGCCGTCGGATTCCAGTTGCTCACCGCCCCACTTGCTACCGCCGCCACGCTGGTCCGCCCGGAGCCCTTACCCCGGCCGGCTGTCTCCGCACTCTGGACGCCGACGACGGCGGCTGCTGAAGGTCTGGTTCTCCCCCGCCCCCTGCAGGTCTTTGCCGCCCCGGCGCCCCGGCACAGTTCCGCGCCGCCCACTCGCGAGTTGGGCGGCGACGGCCCGGCCCCGGACGTCAGCCAGGACTGGATGCCGCGGGTTCCGGCAGTGGAGCCCGGCATTCTGGCCGCGCGGCAGCTCCGCACGCAGGAACCCGCGGAGGGTGGTGCCGAAGTGACGGTCCGCGCCGGTGATTCGCTGTGGAGCCTGGCCGCCGCCCGGCTCGGGCCGTTAGCGTCGGACGTCGACATCGCCAGGGAATGGCCCCGGCTGTATCGGGCCAACCGGGAAGTGATTGGCGATAGCCCCCACCTCCTGCGTCCGGGCCAGATCCTTAGACTACCCGCCGGTGAGTGACCGGCAGCGGCCAGGAACCGGAAACCGCAACCATAGCCCCGTAGCGCCAGGACATCCAGCAACAGCCAACAGCAAAGGAACGAGCATGACCGTACTTAGCATGACCGCGCAGAGCGGAGATCGCGCCCTCGCATCACCGCCAGTATCGCCCCGAGCGCCCCTGCGAGTGGTGGACGCGGGTACTGCAGCGGCCCCGGCCCGCGATCACACACCGACCTCCGCACGGACGACACCTCGCTTGTCCCTGCAGCTCGTGGACGAGGGCCGGGAAATCTGCACCATCTGCCGCGGCACCGTCCAGGCCGCCATCGAGGTCCTGGCCGGCACCCGCCCGGCCCAGCAGCTTGCCCGGCGGCTCGACGAGCGCTGCCTCGCCGCCTTGCAGCATCGGGCCGCCTTGACACGGCGGGTGGCGTCCGGGAACTCCCCGACAGCGGGACGGCTGCATCGGAACCCCACCGTGCGCTCGGTCCGGGCATGCAAGGTGTCCGAGGACGTTTATGAGGCCAGCGCCGTGGTGGTCGATGAGCTGAGGGTCCGGGCCGTTGCGCTCCGGCTGGAACGGACCCCGCTCCTCTGGCGGGTTACGGTGCTGGAGATCGGCTGAACCGGGTGTTGGACCCCCGGGCACGTTGGCAGGCGCCCGGGGATGGACGGTGGTCCAGCGCGGAAGAGCTGCGGGGTAACAGGAAAGGAGGAAGCGGGAAACGAAAGAGGACCGGAACAACCGTTCCGGTCCTCTTTCTATGGCTGCGGGCTGCCTGCAGCCGGCCGGCCTAGCGCCGCTTCTTCTTATTCGCGCGGCGCGGAGCGTCCTGCGCCGCGGCTTTGGCGGGGTTGCCGGAGCGGCCCGAGGTCTTCGCCTCGACCCGCGTCCGGGCAGCACCGTCCTCGCCGGGGGCGGTGTACTGCAGCTGTGCGGGTTTCTCCGGGGCTTCCAGTCCGGCCGCGCGGATCTGCGGCTCGTGGTGCTCCGTGTGCTCGCCGACGGCGTCCGCCACGACGACGTCCTCTGCCGGGGTGACCTCGACGTCCAGATTGAACAGGAAGCCCACGCTCTCCTCGCGGATGGCCTCCATCATGGCCTGGAACATGATGAAGCCCTCGCGCTGGTACTCCACCAGGGGATCGCGCTGGGCCATCGCCCGCAGCCCGATGCCTTCCTTCAGGTAGTCCATCTCATAGAGGTGTTCCTGCCACTTGCGTCCGATGACAGACAGGACCACACGACGCTCGAGTTCGCGCATGCTCTCGGCGCCAATCGCCTCTTCGCGCGCCTGGTAGACCAGACGGGCGTCGGAGAGGATCTCCTCCTTGAGGAAGTCCACCGTGATGCGCGACTTGCCACCGGCTTCGTCGATCAGATCGCGCGGCGTGACACTCACCGGGTACAGGGTCTTGAGGTTCGACCACAGCAGGTTGAAGTCCCAGTCGTCGCCCGTTCCTTCGGCCGTTGCCTCATCGATGAAGGCCGTGACGGTGTCCTCGAGGAAGAACTGCACCTTCTCGTGGAGGTCGTCGCCCTCAAGGATCCGTCGACGGTCCCCGTAGATGGCTTCGCGCTGACGGTTCAGGACGTCATCGTACTTCAGGACGTTCTTGCGCTGTTCGGCGTTGCGGCCCTCCACCTGGCCCTGGGCCGAGGCGATGGCGCGGGAGACCAGCTTGGATTCCAAAGCGACGTCGTCGGGCACGGAGCTGTTCATCAGGCGCTCGGCCGCGCCGGAGTTGAACAGGCGCATCAGGTCATCGGTCAGCGACAGGTAGAACCGTGATTCGCCAGGGTCGCCCTGGCGGCCGGAGCGGCCCCGCAGCTGGTTGTCGATGCGTCGGGACTCGTGCCGTTCGGTGCCGAGGACGTACAGACCGCCGAGGTCGAGGACCTCCTCATGCTCGTCTTTGACGGCCTGCTTGGCGGCCTCGAAGGCTTCGGGCCAGGCTGCCTCGTATTCCTCGGAGTTCTCCTCCGGGTCCAGGCCGCGCTTAGCGAGTTCCGCAACGGCGGTGAACTCCGCGTTGCCGCCGAGCATGATGTCGGTACCGCGGCCGGCCATGTTCGTGGCGACGGTGACGGCTGCCTTGCGCCCCGCCTGGGCTACGATTGCGGCTTCCCGGGCGTGGTTCTTGGCGTTCAGGACTTCGTGCCGGACGCCTTCCTTGGCGAGCAGCCGCGACAGATATTCGCTCTTCTCGACACTCGTGGTGCCGACCAGGACCGGCTGGCCCTTTTCATGCCGTTCGGCGATGTCCTTGACAACGGCATCGAACTTCACGGCTTCGTTCTTGTAGACGAGGTCTGCCTGGTCGATGCGGGTCAT
>JAODMA010000286.1 GCA_025464545.1 Arthrobacter sp.
CCCGCCGGGGCGCAGGCCTACGCCGCAGCTCAGCTGGGCTCCCACGGGTGGTCTGCCGACCAGATGGAGTGCTTGGCGAAGCTTTGGGCCAAGGAGTCCGACTGGAAGACCACAGCCACGAACCCCAGCAGCGGCGCCTATGGTGTAGTCCAGTCCCTACCCGCCGAAAAGATGGCGAGCGCCGGCGCCGACTACCGGACCAACTACCGCACCCAGATCAATTGGGGTCTCACCTACATCGAGCAGCGGTACGGCTCCCCCTGCGGAGCCCTGAACTTCCACTACGCGCACAACTGGTACTAAACCGAGGCGCTACCGCACATCCAACAGCAACGGAAGGCCCGGATCCCCGCGATCGGGGCCTTCGTCGGCGCATCGGCCACTGCCGGGCCCGCCGAATCGCCAAGGTGGTGGCCGATCTCAAGGGCGGCAGGAAGTAGCCCTGGCCGGTCCGGTTTCCGCTACGGCCGCAGTGGAGCTCTAGCCGTTGGGCCGGTTGGGGATGTACTGCACAGCCCATTTATTGCCGTCGGGGTCGGCGAAATGGACGAAGTGCCCCCAGTCCTGGACATCAACGTCACTGACGTCCACGCCGTTGTCCTTGAGCTGTTTGTGTGCGGCGTGGATGTCGCTGACGACGAGCTGCAGGCTGGGGGCGGTACCCGGCGGCGCCTCGTTGAGGCCCTCCCCGATGGCGATCGAGCAGCCGGAGCCCGGCGGGGTCAGCTGGACGAAGCGGATGCCCTCCATGGGCCTCTCGTCGTAGTCGGCGTTGAAGCCGACCTTGTTGACGTAGAAGTCCTTGGCACGGTCCACATCGGACACCGGGACAAACACGAGTTCAAGTTTCCAGTCCATGGACGTCAGGCTAGTCCGGGGCGTTGCTTTACGGAACCCTCAACGTCCCCTAGGACGGCGCAGGGCACCGCCGCGGCGCCGGCGGCCGTGCTCGTCAGCCGGCGATGCCGTAGAGGCGGTCCCCGGCGTCGCCCAGGCCGGGGACGATGTAGGACTTCTCGTTGAGCTTCTCGTCGATGGAGGCCAGCACGATAGTCACGTTGGCGTCAGCGAGCTCTTCCTCCAGCTTCGCCAGCCCCTCCGGGGCGGCGAGTAAGCAGATGCAGGTGACGTCGGAGGCGCCGCGCTTGAAGAGGAACTTGATGGCCTCGCGCAGGGTTCCGCCGGTGGCCAGCATCGGGTCCAGAACGAAGATCTGGCGATCCGTGAGGTCCTCCGGGAGCCGCTCCGCGTAGGTGATGATGTCCAGGGTTTCCTCGTCCCGGGCCATGCCCAGGAAGCCAACCTCGGCGGTGGGGACCAGCTTGGTCATCCCCTCCAACATGCCGAGTCCGGCGCGGAGGATGGGAACCACCAGCGGGGTGGGCTTAGTGAAGGCCGTGCCGGTGGTGGTACTGACCGGTGTCTCGATGGTGAGGGGCTCGGTGCGCACCTCACGGGTGGCCTCATACGCCAGGAGTGTGACGAGCTCTTCCGTGAGCTGGCGGAAGACCGGGGACGGGGTGTTCTTGTCCCGCAGAACGGTGAGCTTATGGGCGACCAGCGGATGGTCCACAACGAGAGTGCGCATTGGTCAAAACTATCATCCGGCCGCCGGGGATCTGCCCGGGGGGCCGGGCGTATCGGCGTCGTCCGTCTCGATGGGACGGCTGCTGCCGGGGCCGCCGCTGGCCTCCGTGTGGCCGTCGTGGAGGCGGGCGGGGTGCTCAAACGTGGGAGCGGGACCCACGTGTTCCCGGTGTCGCAGGGCGTGGAAGAGCCTGTGGGCCAGGATCACGATCCCCACCCAGGCCAGCCCCAGCGCCCACCCGATGATGACGTCCGTCATCCAGTGATGGCCCAGATAGACCCGACTCATGCCCATCGCGCCGATGAAGATCACGCCCGCGGCGATCATGCCGACGCGGGCAAGCGTTCGTTTCACCTGCAGGCAGGCAAGGTACACCACCAGACCGATCACCACTGTGGTGTTGAGCGTATGGCCGCTGGGGAACGACGGCGAGGACTCGTAGGGCGGCACCGCGTCGGCGTGGTCCGGGCGGTTCCGGCCGATCAGTTTCTTGCCCAGCGTGGTGGCCGTGATGGACACCGCGGCGGCGCCACCGATCAGGATCAGCGGCCGCCAGGTCCGGGAGGACCAGATCAGCCAGGCCGTGAGGATGCTGGCCAGGATGGGCATGCCGATGCCGCCGCCGATGTTGGTGAACCCTGTGACGAAGGAATCCAGCCCCGGGCTGCGCAGCTGTTCCATAAGCGACAGGGTGGGCTTATCCAGATTGGCCAGACCGGCATCGTCCACGACGTTGTCATAGACTTCGGCGCTCAGCACCGCCAGAACCACCACGATGACGCCGCCAATAAGCATCGTGATCCAAAGCGCGGCGTACGGCACCACCCATTTTCCCCAGCGCTGCGCCAGCCAGCTCTCAGTTCGGGTGCTCACGGCTGCCTCCCACTTTCTTGTCTTGCACAGCTTGCTTACAGTCGAAACTATCATTGAGCCATGACTTCCCCGGAGCCCCGCCATGCAGAGTGGATGGGCCTTGCCCTCGCCGAAGCGCGCAGGGCGCTGGCTACCGACGATGTGCCGATCGGCGCCGTCGTGATCGGGCCCGACGGCGCGATCCTCGGTTCCGGCCGGAACGAGCGGGAGGCGTTCGGGGACCCGACGGCGCACGCGGAGATGGTGGCCATTCGGGAAGCAGCGGCCCGGCTCCGGGAACGGCGTGCA
>JAODMA010000327.1 GCA_025464545.1 Arthrobacter sp.
AGGAATAATCGGTATCGATGCTAAATTTGAGGTGATGTCACCCGATAGATCCTCCGAGGATGCTTTACACGATGCCGTGCCGCCACCGGCCATATCCATTGTTATCCCCGCTTACAACGAGGAAAGCGTCATCCGGCAGTGCCTGATCGCGGCGGTGTACCAGTCCGTTCCGGCCCACGAAATCATCGTGGTGGATAACATGTCCAAGGACCGAACGGCCGGGATCGTCCGCCAGATGCAGCTGGAGTACCCAGAGAGTCCGATTGTCCTGCTAAGCCAGGACCGGGACCAGGGCCTGATTCCCACCCGAAACTTCGGTCTGGACCATGCCACCGGCGACATCCTTGGGCGGATCGATGCCGATTCCGTTCTCGAGCCGGACTGGGTGGAGCAGGTCCAGAAAGCGTTCGCGGACCAGTCCGTGCACGCCGCCACGGGTCCTGTGGTCTACTACGACATGCCGATGCGGCGATTTGGCCTTAAGGCGGACGACAAGATGCGCCAGCTGATGCTCAAGCTGGCCAAGCACCAGTACCACTTCCTGTTCGGATCGAACATGGCCCTCCGCCGCTCCGCCTGGGAAGTGATCCGCGGCGAGACCTGCCGGGATGAAAAGGACGAGATGCATGAAGACATCGATCTGTCCCTGCATCTGGCCGACCATGAGCTCCGGATCCAGTACTGGCCCCAGATGGTCTCCGGGATGTCCGCGCGCCGGCTCGAGGATTCGCCCCGGGACTACCGTTACTACGTGACGCGCTTCGACCGGACGTACAAGGCTCACAACGTCAAGAAGATGGCCCTCAAGGCGCCCATGGTGGTGTTCTTCTCGGTCTACTTTCCCGCGAAACTGCTGCGTGCCATCCACACCGTAAACACCGCCCAGCCGGCGCGTCGCGGCGGCCAGTAGCACCGCGCTGCCTGCCGCCTAGTCGGCCCCGAGCTCCGCGAGCCGTTCGGTATGACGGCGGCCCGCCCGCGAGCTGCGCTGCCCCAGAACGACGACGGCGAGTCCGAGCAGAATCATTCCCAATCCGGCGTATGTTCCAGCCGGCAGCGTCTCGGACAGGAAGGCCGCAGCGAGCAGGGCGGCCCCCGGGATCTCCAGCAGGATGATCATGGACACGAGCAGCGGGCTCATCGTGGCCAGCAGGTGGTTGAACGCCGTGTGGCCGATCAGCTGGGCGCACACCGTGATGGCCAGGATGCCGAGCCAGCCGGGGGCCTCGAATCCAGCCAGCGGCTGCCGGGACACGAGTGCCAGCACGGCCACGACGGCGGCACACATGCCGTAGCACAGCGTGGTGTAGACGCCCGTCCCCATCGTCTGGCGGGCCTTGCCACCGGCAAGGGTGTAGACTCCCGCGAGGGCTCCGCCCGCGACGGCCAGGAGATCGCCCAGGAGCGCGTCCGGGGATGTGCCCATATCGAACCCGGTGATTGCCACGACGCCGCCAAAGGCGATGCCCAGGCCCGCGAGGACCTGCCAACGGTGCCGCACGCCCCTGAACAGCTGGAAAACGGCGATCCAGCCCGACTGGAGGCAGACCAAGGCGGTAGCCGCGGCCACCGAGGTCAGCTGCAGGGAGGTGATGAAGCAGGCAAAGTGAAGAGCAAGGGCGACGGCCGCGGCGAGGGACCAGCGGAATTCGCTGCCGGTGACACGGGAAAACTGCCGCGGCTGCCGGATGAGCACAGGTCCGGCCATCACGGCCGCTCCGATGGCATTGCGCCAGAAGGCGATAGCAAGAGCGCTCACGGACGTGGCACCCAGGGTGGCGGCGATGAGCGGCCCGGAGGAGGCCACGCCCAGTACCCCCAGAGCGGCAAGGAAGAAGTTCACGGTCCAACACTAATGGGGCCGCCGGGATGGCAGCGGACGCCGCGGGCATCCTTGACCCCCGCACGGCACAGTGCCACTCTTAAATCCGGTCTCACCCACTCAAAGGAGACCATAATGGCGTCAATGATCCGAAAAAGCTTCGATCAGCCGGAGGAGACCCGCCCCGTCAAGGACGGAATGGGCCAGGTTGAACTCGTCAATCTCGACGCCGGCGCCGTAGGGCGGGCGACGTTTCTGCCGGGATGGAAGTGGTCCCAGCACGTCAAGCCGATCGCCCAGACGGAAAGCTGCATGGCCTCCCACGTCGGTTATACCGTGTCCGGACGGCTCAAGGTCGTCATGGACGACGGCGAGGAGATCGAGTTCGGCCCGGGCGACTTCGGCGTCATTCCGCCGGGGCACGACGCCTGGGTCGTCGGGGACGAACCGTACGTCTTCATCGATTGGCAAGGCATGGACGACTACGCCAAGCCGAAGCAGTGAGGCACGGCTGAGTGTCCGGACAAGCAAAAAGCCCCGGACCGCTTCAGCGATCCGGGGCTTTTCTTATGGTGGAGGCACGGGGACTCGAACCCCGAACCCCCTGCTTGCAAAGCAGGTGCGCTACCAATTGCGCCATGCCCCCATAAGAAGCAACCCGTCAATCATACCCTAGTTCCGGAGAGCAACTTTCGCTTTTCCGTACCGGGAGTCGGGCTAGTCAACCGTATCGGTTGATTTACTCCAGACATTC
>JAODMA010000407.1 GCA_025464545.1 Arthrobacter sp.
CACTTCGCAGGCCAGCGCCACCGAGGCGGAAACCCAGTCGATGGACAGCGCCAGCACCAGCGTGATCAGGACGACGGCGGCGAACTTGGCAAGCGGGTTCGCCCGGGTCAGCAGCGCCCGGTTGCCGCGCAGGCTCAAAGCATCCCTCATGGCGTCTTCACCGGATCCGTGCCCCGGCGGTCCGGGGTGTTGAGGCTGAGTTCGGTGCCGCCGAGCACGGCACTGAATTCCGCGTCGTGGGTGACGGACACGACGGCGGTGCCGGCATCGAGAAGCTCGGAAAGGAAGGAGGCGAGCTCGGCCCAGGTGTTGGCATCCTGGCCGAAGGTGGGCTCGTCCAGCACGAGCACCTGCGGATGGGCCGCGAGCACGGTGGCCACCGAGAGCCGGCGTTTTTCGCCGCCGGAAAGCGTGTACGGGTTGGCGTCCACCAGTTCGGTCAGCCGCAGCCGCTCCAGCAACTCGTCCACCCGTTCTTCCCCCCGGCCCAGGTGCCGGGGACCGAACATCAGCTCATCGAGCACACGGCCGGTGACGAACTGGTGCTCCGGCTCCTGAAACACCGTTCCGATCCGGGCAATCAGCTGCTGCGCCTTCCACTTGTACGGGTCGATTCCCGCGCCGGCGCTCAGCTCCAGCGTCGCGGAGACCGCCCCGGACACCGGAGCCAGCAGCCCGGCGAGAGTCAGGGCAAAAGTCGACTTCCCCGAACCGTTGGGTCCCGTGATGGTCAGGGCTTCGCCCGCGCGTACCCGGGCGGTGATGCCGGACTGTACCGGTACTGGAGGGATGGTGCGGAATCCCCCGCGCACACCGGAACGGCGGCTGCGGTCGCGGGAGACGGCCAGTTTCTCGGCAGCCATCAGCAACGTCCCGGCGTCGTGCTGCCCGGTCCGGCCGGTTCCCGGAGCGCCCGCGGGGTCTGCCGACGCCGTTCGGGCCCGCGTAGGCGGCACGTAGCCGGGGACCCAGACGCCCGCGGCGGTGAGCATGTCCCGTGCCTGCGCCAGCACCCGGTCCGGCGGACCGTCGATCAGCACGGCCGCTTCCGTCGCGGAGCCGGGCTGGAGGACCACGATCCGGTCCACGAGGTCTTTCCACACGGCCACCCGGTGCTCCACGACCACCAGGGTGGCCCCGGTTTTGTCCACGCAACGCCCCACGGCGTCCCGTACTTCCAGGACGCCGGCCGGGTCGAGGTTGGCGGTGGGTTCGTCCAACAGGATCAGCCCCGGGCGCATCGCCAGGATCCCGGCGAGGGCCAGCCGCTGCTTCTGTCCGCCGGACAGCGCCGAGGTCGGATGGTCCAGTGGCAGCCGGCCAAGCCCGACGTCGTCCAGCGCCTCCCCTACCCGGACCCAGATCTCGTCCGCCGGAACCGCCAGGTTTTCCGCCCCGAACGCGACATCGTCGCCGAGACGCGAGAGCACCACCTGGGTTTCCGGGTCCTGTTGCACTAGCCCGGCCCGGCCCCGCCGCGCCCGCGGTGAGGCGCCGTCGATCAGCAGCGACCCGGTTTCCTCAGAATCTTCAGCGGTGGCCCCGTCGGAGTTGTCGCCGAGGGCGTCGGCGGTGTTGTCGCCGAGGACCCCTGCGAGGGCGTGGAGCAGCGTCGATTTGCCCGAGCCCGATGGACCCAGCAGCAGAACCCGTTCCCCGGGGCTGATGTCCAGGTCCAGCCCGTTGACCGCCGGCCGGGACCGGCCCGCGTGCCGCCAGCCCCAGCCGCGGGCCGTAACCCGGGCCGGGAGGACGCTGTTGGCGGAGGTCATGAGCCGCAACCCGTCATCGGTGATTGAGTCAGGAGCAGGGCGGTCTTCAGGAGAACACGGGCTCCGTGGCGGCCCTGCGCGAGGGGAAGGAGCTCAGCACCCCGGTCTTTGCCAGGCCCCGGGTGGCGAGCCAGGACAGCCCGCCGGCGATGATCGCACCGGAGACGGCGGTGAAGACGATGTAGGCGAGCTTGTCGCCCGCGGCATAGGCGATGTTCCAGCCCCAGGGCAGGAACGAGTCATTCAGGCCGCAGAAGAGGCCCGCGCCGGCTCCGGCCAACAGCGCCACCGGCAGGTTGAACTTCTTGTAGACCAGGGCGGCGAACACAAGTTCCGCGCCGAGTCCCTGCAGGACGCCGGAGATCAGCACCGTCGTTCCGTACTGGGACCCCATGATGAGCTCGCCGGTGGCCGCCACGGTTTCGCAAAAGAGGGCCGCACCCGGCTTGCGGATGATGAGCATGCCCAGTACGGCGGGAATCATCCAGCCGCCGGCATAGAGCCCGGTCAGCGGCGGATACAGCGCGTTGACCGGAGCGGAAACCAGGTTCGCGCCCTGGGACCAGGCCCAGAAGATAACGCCGCCGGCAACCGCGATCAAGGCGGCCACCACAATGTCCACTACGCGCCAGTTGTAGCTGCGTCGGGCAAGGCCCTGCTTGGCAGAAATATCAGTCATGTCGTCCTCCTGAGGAACAGGAGGGGAGAGTGGACCGGCCATCCGCGGCTTCCGCCGCCCCACCGGGCACTCTGAGAACTCGACTCCCTTGCGCCGGTACTAACCGGATCAGGTTCGAGGGTCTGCGGCTGTCCGCACTCTCAGCGCCCACCGATGGTCCCTGGATCCCTCCAGATGCCGACGGCGGCGCTCCCCTGTCGTATGAAAAATCACCCTTGTGGGCGCTGCCAGTTTACACCCGGCCGGCCGGGTTGCCTCCGGGCGGCCGTCACATTGCCGCAGGTCACCAGGCCCCTTTCGCGCCCGCCGGCCTATCGGCGCGGCCTGCATGGCCCGGTCCCTCCGCCGAAGCGGGGACGCTAGGCTAGGGGAAGCCCCGTTCCCTCCCAGAAGGAGTCCGAAGAATGAACATCTTCATCAAACTGCTCGGCACCGGCATCAGTCTGCTCGCCGGATTCGTCGGCACCAAGCTCGTCGACACCGTCTGGGAAAAGTCCACCGGCAAGAAGCCGCCCAAGGGCCACGACGACGACATCCCCACCACACTGCGCTCGGCCCTGACGTTCGCACTGGTCTCGGCCTCGGTCAGCGCCATCATCCAGGTTCTTGCCAACCGCGGCACGCAGCGCGCCGTCACCCGTTTCGCCAAGTCGCAGGACATCGTCTAGGCGGACACCCCGGCGGCACCCGCTGCCGCACCCTTACCGGCAGCCGATTTACCGGCGGCGCAGCGCCTCGTCGTCGCTGTCGTCGGAGAATCCACTGGTGCCCGCCGCCTGCTGCACCACGGCCTCAAGCTCATCGGCGCTGAGCAACTCCCGGTGGAGGTGCTTGGTGCGGTAGCCGGCCCGGCCCACCATGTGGGCGGACACCGGAACAGTGAGCAGCTGGAAGATCCAGGCAACGATCAGGACGGGCCAGACCCACCACGTGCGGAGCTGGAGTCCCACCGCGCAGAGCAGCAGGAAGAGCCCCAGCACTTGCGGCTTCGTTGCCGCGTGCATCCTGCTCATGAGATCGGGGAAACGGAGCAGGCCGATTGCCGCGCCGAGGGACATCAGGGCTCCCACCACCATGAAAACCGCCGAGACGGCGTCTATCACGGCATCGCCGGAGAACGTTTCAGGATTCACGGGAATGCTCCCTGCGGTCGGCGACGAACCGGGCAACGGTGACCGAGCCGATAAACCCGATGATGGACACTGCCACGAGCAGCATGAGGTTGTTGAGGTGCCGGTTCACCGCCATATCGATGCAGAGCGCCGCGCCCAGAATAGCCAGCAGCACGTCGGCTGCCAGCACCCGGTCCAGCAGCGACGGGCCCCTCGCAATCCGGATGATCGCACCGGCGGCGGCCAGCGACAGCACGACGGCGGTCACGGCCAGGACGAGCTGCATCATGCGGACATCTCCTGCTTGAGTGCGGATAGTTCGTCCCTGGTGCCCATGATCCGGATCAGTCCGGCCTCGGTGTCCCGGACTTCCTTGGGGTGCCTGGCGGCGTCTGCGGGGTTGCGGACGTTGATGCCGTGGATGTTGAGCGTGGAGGTGGACCTGTCCACCTCCACCACCAGGGAGCCGGGGATCAGCGAGAGCACGTGCCCGGTCGCGGTCACCAGCAGGTCCGAATGGCTCCGCAGGGGGACGGCGACGACGGCGCTGATCACCTTTGGCCCCTTGGCCACGGCCAGGTACAGAACCTGGAAGCTCGCCGCCACGACCTTGACCAGGAAGGTCAGGGCAAAGGGGACGGCACGCAGCAGGTTAAAGCGCCCGCCCAGCTCCACCGGGGGCAGGTAGAACAGCCTGGCCACCACGATGGCGATCAAGGCGCCGAAGAGCAGGTTTCCGGGGCTGAAGTCCTGCCAGAGGGCACCCCAGACAATCACAAGCCAGACCAGCAGAGGGAGTTCCTGGCGCAGAGAGATCCTTTTCCGGCTCATTTCTGCCCGCCCTGCAAGGCCGGCTGCAACGCCGGCTGCGGCTGGTCGGGCTGCAGCTGCCCAGGCTGGGCCAGAGCCGGAACCGGCGCGTCCCCGCCGAGCACCGCGCGGATATAGCCGGAACGGTCCAGCATCTCCTCGGCGGACTGGTCCGCCACGCGGAACAGCGGGCCGGCGAACACCGTCAGCGCCACGCCGAGGACAACCAACCCCAGCGTGGAGCCCACCATGGTCCGCGGCAGCAGGGTGACATTGGTCTTGCCGCCACGGTCGCCGGTGGCCGAGTCCTCGGGGGCGGCCAGCAGCACCGGGTCAGGATATTCGGCGTCCTCGGGCTTCCGCCAGAACGCCCGGTTCCAGACCCTCGCGATCGCCAGCAGGGTCAGCAGGCTGGTCAGCACTCCGCCGATCACCAGGGCGTAGGCCAGAGGGGTGCCCAGCTGGACACCCGCCTGCAGCAGTCCGAGCTTGCCGAGGAAGCCGGAAAACGGCGGGATTCCCGCCAGGTTCATGGCCGGAATGAAGAACAGCACGGCCAGCAGCGGGGAGAGCTTGGCCAGGCCCGCGACGCGGTCCATGGAGGAACTTCCGCCCCGGCGTTCGATCAGGCCGGTGACCAGAAACAGGCTCGTCTGGATGGTGATGTGGTGGGCCACGTAAAAGACGGCCGCAGCCAGGCCGGCCACGGAGGACATCGCGAGCCCGAAGACCATGTAGC
>JAODMA010000419.1 GCA_025464545.1 Arthrobacter sp.
CGACTTCGAGCCCAACCTGCGCGCCATGGTCGCCGCCGGCTGCAACCTGACCGTCACCGTCGGATTCCTCCTCGGCGACGCCACCAGGGCGCAGGCCGAGGCGAACCCGGACAAGCACTTCGCCATCATCGACTACGGCTACGACACCCCGATCACCAACGTCAAGCCGATCATCTACGACACCGCCCAGGCGGCCTTCCTGGCCGGTTACCTCGCGGCCGGCACCACCAAGACCGGAACGGTTGCCACCTTCGGCGGCATCAAGATCCCGACCGTCACGATCTTCATGGACGGCTACGCCGACGGCGTGAAGTACTACAACGAACAGAAGGGCAAGGACGTCAAGGTCCTTGGCTGGGACAAGGCCAAGCAGGACGGTTCCTTCACCGGTGACTTCGAAAAGCAGGACAAGGGCAAGCAGTTCACCCAGAACTTCCTGGACCAGGGCGCGGACATCGTGATGCCCGTCGCCGGTCCGGTCGGCAAGGGTGCAGGCGCGGCCCTGAAGGAAGCCAAGGCCGCAGGCAAGGACGTCAAGCTCATCTGGGTTGACTCCGACGGCTTCCTCACGGCACCGGACTACAAGGACATCATGCTCTCCTCCGTCATGAAGCAGATGGGCGAGGCCGTTGAGACCGTTGTGAAGGAAGACAAGGACGGCAAGTTCACGAACGCGCCGTACGTCGGCACCCTCGCGAACGACGGCGTGCAGCTGGCGCCGTTCCACGACCTGGATGCCGCGGTTCCGGCCGAGCTGAAGACCGAGCTGGACCAGATCAAGAAGGACATCGCCGACGGCAAGCTGAAGGTGGAATCCGCAGCCAGCCCGAAGGCCTGACTTCCTCCGCTAAGCGCCACGGCCCGTACGGTCATCCACCGCACGGGCTGTGGCGCTTTTCGTTGAGCGGACGCAGTTCCGCTTCCGGCCGCAGGCACTAGGCTGGTCCTGCAGCCCCGTCACCCGTCCGGGCCAAGCCGTCCGGATATTCGAGATTGGTCAGAGTTTTGAAACTTGAACTCAAGGGGATCACCAAACGCTTCGGCTCCCTGGTAGCCAACGACCACATCGACGTGGTGGTTGAGCCCGGGCAGATTCACTGTCTGCTCGGCGAGAACGGCGCTGGTAAGTCCACGCTGATGAATGTGTTGTACGGGCTGTACGAGCCCTCCGAGGGAGAAATCCTCCTGGACGGACAACCCGTCACCTTCCGCGGCCCCGGCGACGCCATGGCCGCCGGCATCGGCATGGTGCACCAGCACTTCATGCTGGTCCCCGTCTTCACGGTTGCCGAAAACGTCGCCCTGGGAGCGGAAGCCACCAAGGCCGGCGGCTTCCTCAACCTCGACGACACGCGCCGGAAGATCAAGGAGATCTCCGACCGGTACGGCTTCGACGTCGACCCGGACGCCCTGATCGAAGACCTCCCGGTGGGCGTGCAGCAGCGCGTCGAAATCATCAAGGCGCTTGTCCGGGACGCCAAGGTACTGATCCTCGACGAGCCGACCGCCGTGCTGACCCCGCAGGACACCGATGAGCTGCTGGACATCATGCGCCAGCTGAAGAGCCACGGCACCTCGATCGTCTTCATTTCGCATAAGCTCCGTGAGGTCAAGGCCGTCTCGGACACCATCACGGTGATCCGCCGCGGCAAGGTGGTCGGCAACGCCGATCCCGGCGCGTCGACGACCGAGCTCGCCTCCATGATGGTGGGCCGGGCCGTCAGCCTGACCCTGGACAAGGCCCCGGCCAAGCCGCAGGAAAAGACCTTCCAGGTCCAGGACCTCACGGTCATTGCGCCGAGCGGCCAGCACGTCGTGGACGGCATCAGCTTCGACATCGCCCGCGGCGAGATCCTCGCCATCGCCGGTGTCCAGGGCAACGGCCAGACCGAACTGACCGAGGCCATCCTGGGCCTGCAGGACCGGGTCCAGGGCTCCATCCTGCTTGACGGCGAAGAACTTGTGGGCCGCAACGTCAAGGACGTGCTGAATTCCGGCGTCGGCTTCGAGCCGGAAGACCGCTCTGTTGACGGGTTGATCGGCACCTTCTCGATCGCCGAGAACCTGATCCTGGACCGCTACGACCAGGCACCGTTCGCCAGGGGCATCAGCATGAGCCCGGTCAAGGTCCTGGAGAACGCAAAAACCCGGATCGACGAGTTCGACGTCCGCACCCCCTCGGGCTTGCTCGCCGCCGGAACCCTGTCCGGCGGCAACCAGCAGAAGGTTGTGATGGCGCGGGAGCTGTCGCGCCCGCTGCGGCTCTTCATCGCCTCCCAGCCCACCCGCGGCGTGGATGTGGGATCCATCGAGTTCCTGCACAAACGCATCGTGGCCGAGCGGGACCAGGGCACCCCCGTGATGATCGTCTCCACCGAACTGGACGAGGTGATTGAGCTGGCCGACCGGATCGCCGTGCTCTACAAGGGCAAGCTCGTGGGTATTGTCCCCGCGGGCACCGGACGCGATGTCCTCGGACTGATGATGGCCGGGCTGTCGCCGGCCGACGCCCAGGCGGACACCGCCACCAAGCACCACGCCGGCACCCGGGTTACGACCCCGGCGCATGCCGCACAGCCCGTGCAGGAGTCCCACTCCGGCGCCGTAGGAGAGCACCATGACTGACAAACACCAGCCCCGCCACGCGGCTGAACCGGCCCCGGACACCGCTCCGGGCGGTCCGGGCACGCCGGACACGGCGCCCGAGGGGGAGATCCAGGCAACGGATGCTGCCTCGGTCACCGCACTGGACACCGCCGGCGGCGCGATGCGGCCCTCGGCCGTGCCAGTCTCGGCGCAGAGCGGCTCCGTCCCGGGCGGTCCCGACGCCGTGCTGCGCAGGATCTTCACCGGCAGCGGGATGGTCTCCGTCCTGGCCGTGCTGCTCGCCCTGATCCTCGGCGGACTGCTCATCGCCAGCACGGACAAACAGGTCGGCGCCACGGCGGGCTACCTCTTTGCCCGTCCCAGCGACTTCTTCTCCGCCGTCTGGTCCGCCGCCACCCGCTCCTACATAGCCCTGTTCCAGGGCTCGGTCTACAACCCCCGCGGTTCCGGCATCGGCGGCCAGTTCGCGCCGCTGCTGGAAACCCTCACGATCGCGACCCCGCTGATCACCGCCGGCCTCGGCGTTGCCCTGGCCTTCCGCGCCGGCCTGTTCAACATCGGCGCGCAGGGCCAGATCATCATGGCCGGTATCCTCGCGTCCTGGGTCGGCTTCGCGCTGCACCTTCCGCTGGGGCTGCACCTGCTGCTGGTCCTGCTGGCCGGCGTCGTCGGCGGTGCCCTCTGGGGTGGCCTGGTCGGGCTCCTCAAAGCCCGGACCGGCGCCCACGAGGTGATCGTGACGATCATGTTCAACTACATCGCGCTTTACCTCGTGCGCTACCTGCTGGACACTCCGGCGTTCCAGCGGCCGGGGGAGACCACCCCGATCTCCCCGATCCTGGACCCTGCCGCCGTGTACCCGCAGAT
>JAODMA010000501.1 GCA_025464545.1 Arthrobacter sp.
GCTAAAAGACTTCTACCAACGCTTCTTCAACCCCCGACAGGACGCGCGGAAAAACCTCGTTTTCATCCGGATAGCCACCGTCGTCACCGGCGTCATCCCGATCTCCCTCGCCCTCACCGCATCCAACGTCCTGACCATTACGTTCCTCGCGAAGTCATTACGCGCATCGCTTGCTGTGCTGGTCGTTCTGATGTTCTTCAAGCCCGGCTACGGCACCCGGGCCGGTGCATTCGCCTCGATCATCGCGTCACTGGTGACCACAATTGGCTGGTTCCTGGCCGGCAACCCCTACGGCATCGACAATGCATACGTCGCAGTTGCAACACCGATAGTGATTATGACGATCTGCCAGCTCTTCAAACCCCGAGGAACTGACACCCTCGAGCTGACACCAAGAAATCATCAAGACCCGTGCACCAGTGATGACGCCGAGCCGGGCGCAACCTTGCAGGCCAGCGCACGCACGTAGCCGCCGGAGTCCGCGAGCCAGGCCCGCCAACTCGTCCCGCGGCATCGGCACCGCGAACATCGTCGTGGAGGACGTGCGCGCATCGAGATCAGTACGAAACGAAAACAAGACTTGGCTTGGAGCGCAACCGGCCAACTGAAGGAGCAAAAAGATGAGTTCGACAACAGAGCAGGCTTTGCAGGACGCAGCGAAGAAGCCCATGAACACCACCGACGTACCGGTCGGCGCAAGCCTGCGCGGCTGGCTCGACCATCTGCAGGCCTCCGGGCGCCTGTCTCTTACCGAGCCGGGCATTGATCTGCGTTTCGGCGTCGCCGGGGTCGCCAACCGTCTCGACGGTACGAGTGCCTCGATCTTCCCCAGACCCAGCGCACATGACGTGCCCGTTGTCTCCGGACTGCTGTCCCAGCGGTCTTGGATGGCCGAGGCGGCCGGCGTTGGGCAGGATGAGCTGATCTCCAGCTTCGAGAATGCCTGTCTCAGCCCGGTGCCGTGGATCGAAGCGGCGGACGCGCCCTGCCAGCAAGTCGTCCACCACGATGTCGATCTGGAGAAGCAGCTTCCGATCCCTACACACAACGAGCACGATCACGGGGCTTACATCACAGCCGGGCTGCTCATCGCGCGACGGCCCGACACGGGTGTGCAGAACGTTTCGATCCACCGCCTTCAGGTCAGCGGCCCTGACCGGCTGGGTGCCTTGCTCCTGCCACGACACACACTCTCCTTCTTCCACCAGCAGGAACGAGAGGGCGCGGACCTGGACATCGCCATCGTGGTCGGGGTAGACCCCCTGACCCTTATGGCGTCCCAGGCGATTGTGCCGATTGACCACGACGAGCTCGAGATCTCGGGTGCGCTTCGCGGCTCTCCCCTCCCGGTGACCAAGTGCGTCACCAACGAGGTGCGCGTCCCCGCCGATGCGGAGTTCGTCCTCGAGGGCCGACTGCTTGCCAATATCCGCGAGCCCGAGGGACCGTTCGGCGAGTTCCCGCAGTACTACGGCGAGCGGGCGGAGCGACATGTCATCGAGGTGGATGCGCTTACCCACCGGACGTCGCCCATCTACCACACGATCGTCGGAGGCAGCCTGGAGCATCTCCTGCTCGGAGGGATCCCGCGCGAGGCTTCCTTCCTGTCCCACCTCCGGCGCAGCTTCCCGTGTGTCAAGGACGTCCATCTCTCCCGGGGCGGCACGTGCCGGTACCACCTCTACGTGCAGGTCGACCGGCCAAAGGCGGGCGAGGCGAAGAATGTCATCCTCGGAGCACTCGGAATGCACTATGACATCAAGCATGTCACCGTTGTCGATACCGATGTCGACGTTCACAACCCTGCCGAGGTGGAATGGGCTGTCGCCACGAGGTTCCAGGCCGATCGTGATCTGATCGTCGTCCACGGGGCACAGGGCTCTAAGCTGGACCCTTCAACTGACGACGGTGTCGGTTCGAAGATGGGCCTCGATGCTACCGTTCCGGTGGACGCACCCCCGATGAAGTTCACGCGCATCCGCGTGCCGGGCCAGGAAGAACTCGATCTCGACCAGGTAGTGGCGGCTGCCCCGCTCGACTGGGAGGAACGTGTAGGCAATGTCTCATAGGGGGCGGCGGTGGAACTGAGACAGCTTACGTATTTCGCGTGCCTGTACCGCGAGGGGAGCGTTACCCGTGCGGCACAGCGTCTCAATATTGTCCAGCCGGCATTGTCCATGCAGATCGCGAAGCTCGAGAGCGAGCTCGGCCAGACGCTGTTCGAACGGACGCCCAAGGGCATGACGCCCACAGCGGCCGGAGAGCACGCCTTCGAGCTCTTCTCCCCACTGCTGGACCAACTCGTCCGCGCGCGCCAGGAACTTCTGGGAGATCGTCCCGAGATGACGGGCTCGATCCGTGTCGGACTGATCGCGTCGGCGGCCAACGCAGCGTTGTCGGACACCTTGGCACACTTCGTGGAACACTATCCGGAGGTCCAGATCTACGTGACCACCGGGTTCAGTAGTGAGCTGGTCGAGAAGCTCCGCACGGGCGAGCTCGACTGTGTGGTCATCAACCAGACCTTTGGTCAGGACGACTTCGCCGCCCGCGAAATCCTTGACGAGGAGTTGGTGGTCAC
>JAODMA010000438.1 GCA_025464545.1 Arthrobacter sp.
GTGCGCTCGGTGACGGGTCCCTGGACGTGTACCTGCGCACCAGGGTCCTGCGCTGCCGCTGCGGTTTTCAGATGGAAATACCTGACTGAATCCCGCCAGCGGAGGCCGCTGCCCCCCCGGCACCCCCCGCGGCACCCCCCGCGATACTTGGGTGCTGCTACCGTGGTATCCGCCGGCCGCCGGAACGATTCAGGATGCAGAGCAGAACGCTGATCAGCAGGAGGACCGGCGCAATCCAGAGGAGAAATGAGACCGCCTTGATGGTGCCGCCGAGAAGAAGAGCGGCGATGGCCAGGACGCCGACGATCCAGATCAACTTATTCATAACGTTCCTGTCTTTCCTGCGCTGAGCCGATCGGTTTTGGATTGCCGGCGTTGGCCGCTAGACCTGATCAAATGGACTCTGTCGGGGCGCGGACGGCTCGCCGGTGTCCCGTGGAGTCACGGGGGAATGCCCGGGGGCGGTGGATTCGCTGGTGGTGTCGGACGTGCCTAAGCCGCCTGACCCTTCGCCTGCACCGGTGGCCGAACGGCTCACGGGAACCTTCCGGCCGGGGCTGCTGTCTTGCTCCGGGGTGGGGATACGGACTTCGAGGACCCCGTCGGTGTACGACGCCTTGATATCTTCCTCCCTTGTGCCTTGGGGCAACTGGATACTGCGTGCGAACGCGCCGTATAGGAATTCGGAGCGGTAGTTGTGTTTGCCCCTGTACTCCGACTTTTCTTCACGCCTGGCCTCGATGGTGAGCGTATTGCCCGAGACGGTGATATCGACGTCCCGGTCGGGGTCAATTCCGGGCAGTTCGGCCCTGACCACCATCGTTGCGCCGTCCTGGAATTCCTCGACCCGGAGCATGGGCCCGGTCTCGCCATGTAAGAACCGGCGGAATGGCTCGGGCACATCGAAAGGGACGTGCCGCATGATGTCGCTCATGATTTCCTCCCGGTGGTTGTGTGTTGTTTGCCGGCCGGGGACAAGCGTCCTCGTGACGCCCTGCCGGTATCAGTAAAGCTACGCCTGCGGCCGAACATCCGGAAGGGAGTTTTCCGGGCGGGCGGGAGACCTTCGTCCCGAAGCGTGGCCAGGGCTAACCGGTTTCCCGCTTCAGGGGGTAACTTGCGCTGTGTGACTGGAAAAGCTGTCACCGGTAAACCCGGTGTGCCTCCCGGGGCCGGGATCTGATTGTGTATTCGGAGAGGGGCGTGGCATGAAAGTTGGTCTCAGTGGTGCAGCCGGACTGGCGTTTGGCACCCTGTTCAAAGGGCTTAAGCTACTTCGTCCGGACCGGCCCATACACCCCCGCGGGGTTGCTCTAACCGGTACCGTCGAAAGGCGCCCCGGCGTTGCCGCGAGCGGGATCAGGTGGATCGACTCTGCCGGCACGGACGAGGTGACTGCACGGCTATCCCGGTCTCTTGGCACGCCCCCGGGCTGGCCGGACATTGTCGGACTGGCTTTGCGTATCACCACGGAGACAGGGCCCGCAGACGTCTTGCTGGCTTCCACTCTCCTGCCGTGGCCCGGCCGCCTCCTGCTCGTTCCGCACCGCCGTGCCAGCAGCAGTAATTTGACCTCGCTCATGCCTTACAAAGGGGCTAAAGGCCCGGTTCTGCTGGCGGCCCGCACCGAACCGGGCGGTCCGCGCCTTCCTGCGGCACCAGAGGGCTTCCGCGAGGCACTGGCTTCCGGGACCTGGTCACTGGGGCTTTATCACGCCCGGCCCACCGGGCGCTGGATCCGTTTTGGCACCCTCACCCTTGCCCTCGATCCCGATAGGGCGGACTCCGCAACGCGCTTTGATCCGCTTCGCCACAGGCTGCCGGGTGCGGCTGGTTACCGATGGGCGAGCAGGCTACGTGAGCCGTCGTACTCCGCCGCGCGGAAGCCGCCCGGGTAGCATCGTCAACGCTCCCGGGCGGCCCTTGGCTCGATGGATCAGCCGGCTGTCGGGGCGTCCTGACCGTACTCGGCTGTGATCAGGATGGGGAGGTGGTCCGAGGCGCCGCGCGGGAGGGTTTCCACGCTTTCGATCACCAGCCCCTGCGACGTGGCGAAGTCGAAGTGGCCCTTGAAGACCTTGTACCGCGTGTATGTCCGACGGTCGCTGAGGGTCAGGTCGTATCCGGCGTCCTTCATCTGCGCGGTGAGGTACTTGGTGAAGAACGGGTAGTTGAAGTCGCCCACCATGAGCGTCATCAAGCCGCCGCCCATGCTCAGCAGTTCTGCGTGTGCGGCGTGGATCTGGTTCCGCCGGAGCGAATTCGAGGCAGTAAGCGGGGCCGCATGGAACGACGCGATGACGAGATCGTGGTCCGTTTCCCTGTCGATCACGCGCGTGCCGATGAGGCGTTCGTGCGCCGGGGACAGGACGCGGTCATGCATGGACTTCTTGAGCGCGAAGGTCTTGGTTTCATAGGCCGTGAACCGGCTCGTGCGGTAGTAGATTGCCAAGCCCAGCCGGTTGCCCTTGGTGGCGTCGGCCAGGTGCAGATCTCCGATGGTTTCGGGCAGATCGTTTGTGTCGCACTCCTGGAGGCACAATGCGTCAATCTCAAAATCGCGGGCCAGATCAATCAGCTCACCACTGGCCTTGTGCTTGCGGAGGTTGTAACTGATGACTCGGATCAGGAGAGCACCTCTTCGGAGGATAGTCGGAGAAAACCTGATTCCGAGTGTACCCAGTCCGGCGGATCGAGTGGCAACACCGGCGGCCGCGGGTCCCGTGCAGTGCCCAGCCTGACCCAGCATGGGTCCTTGCCGGACTTTGCCGGCGGAATCAATAGCGTGCGCGCGTCGTTGATTCCAGTAACGGGCGGCTTCGGCCGCCAGAGGCAGATACTTCCCGGCAACCAGTACGGAGACGCAACCATGGCAAAGGCAATGTGGAATGGAGCGGTGATCGCCGAAAGCAAAAACACCGTTCTGGTGGAGGGGAACCACTACTTCCCACTCACCTCCGTGAAGTCCGAGTACCTGGAGGCCAGCAGCCACAGCAGTGTCTGCGTATGGAAGGGCGAGGCCAGCTATTACAGTCTCGTGGTCGACGGCCAGCGGAACCAGGATGCGGCCTGGTTCTACGCCGAGCCGAAGTCCGAGGCAGTACAGATCAAGGACCATGTGGCTTTCTGGCGGGGCGTCCGCGTCGAGGCCTGACGCACCGCGGCCGGCGTGTTCTTCGCCGGCCGCCATGGTTTGCCTGGTCCGCAATGTTCAGCGGCGGCCGCCGGGGCCCCGTGCCGCCGTGTACTCTCCGGCGGT
>JAODMA010000448.1 GCA_025464545.1 Arthrobacter sp.
AAAGATCACTACACCGGTAATGCGATGTCCAACCCAGGACCACATGCCTTCACGGCCGCGGTACAAGGTGCCAGCTGGTTTTGTCGGCACTGAATAAACCTCCCTGCAACACAGCGGCGCTGGCATGTGATCCACGCGGGGGGAACGCCTGCTGCGAGAGCACTCGTAAGCTCAAGCCTAAATCTAGGCTTCGCTTACAGCTTATTCATTTCAGCTCCGGGTTGGTGACGGTCCCCGGCGCGGTTTTCGGGCCGTTTTGAGACCAACACCACATTCGCCGCCGGTGCAGACCGCTTGCCGGGGCTGACGCGGGGTTGCCCCCGGGACGGTCATGCTCGTCCGGAGGCAGCGTCCTGTCCATGCCCGGAGCGCCCTCGGCGCCGTGTCCGGCGCCCGGCTACGGGCGGCCGGAGCGCATTCGGCTAAAGTAGCCCTGATGACTACAGATAAAATGACAAGCCAGGACCCGTCCCAGGACCCAGTGCAGGATGCCGTGCTGGGCCGCTTCATTGCGGTGATCCCGGCCGGCGGCGTGGGGACCCGCCTCTGGCCCTTGTCGCGGGCGGCTGCCCCCAAGTTCCTGCATGACCTCACGGGTTCGGGCAGCACTTTGCTGCGCGCCACCTACGACCGTCTCCAGCCCCTGGCCGGCAAGCGCGTGCTGGTCGTCACCGGGACGGCCCACCGCGCCGCGGTCTGCCGCCAGCTTCCGGAGGTGCAGGAAGCTGACCTGGTGCTGGAGAGCGAGCCGAAGGATTCCGGCGCCGCGATCGGCCTTGCCGCGGCCATCCTGCACGAGCGCGATCCGGACACCATCATGGGTTCCTTCGCCGCGGACCAGGTGATCAGCCCGGATGACCTGTTCCAGGCGGCCGTCCGCGAGGCCATCCACACCGCGGCGGCCGGCAAGATCGTCACGATCGGCATCAAGCCCACGCATCCCTCCACCGGCTTCGGATACATCCGTGCCGGCGAAGCCCTCGGGGTGCCGGACGCCCCCAGCGCCCAGGCCGTCGTCGAGTTCGTCGAGAAGCCCAGTGAAGAGGTTGCCCAGGAGTACCTCGACAGCGGCGAGTACGTCTGGAACGCCGGCATGTTCGTAGCCCCCGTATCGCTGATGCTCAAGCACCTCGAGGCGAACCAGCCCGAACTCTTCGCCGGGCTGCAGGAAATCGCCAAGTCCTGGGACACCCCGCAGCGGGACGAGGTCACGGCCCGTGTCTGGCCTACCCTGCCCAAGATCGCCATTGACTACGCCGTCGCCGAACCGGCCGCAGCCGCCGGCGACGTCGCCGTCGTGCCCGGCGCCTTCCGCTGGGATGACGTCGGGGACTTCGCGTCCGTAGGGCGGCTCAACAGCGCCAAGGAAGTCAAGGACGTCACCGTGATCGGCGAGGGTGCCCGCGTCTTCACCGAGAACGCCAGCGGCGTCGTCGTTTCCGACACCAAGCGCGTGATCGCCCTGATCGGCATCAAGGATGTCGTTATCGTGGACACCCCGGATGCCCTGCTGGTCACCACCAAGGAGCACTCCCAGCGGGTCAAGCAGGCTGTCGACGCCCTCAAAGCGAGCGGCGACACCGACGTCCTGTAGCTTCCGGCGGTAGGCCGACGGGTGCCGCCCGGGCCAGGACTGGCGGCGTCGATTGTTCGGGAACCCGTAACGCGCCGTACCCGATGACGCTAATTGTTGTGCGCTCGCTAGAGTTATTGCGTGCGCAATTACACTACTGAAGCAGAACCCACCACGCTCGTGGGGCCGTGGCTGGAGCCCCTCCTGCCGGAGATGGTCGACTTCCGACGTGATCTGCACGCGCACCCGGAGCTGTCCTTCAAGGAGTTCCGCACCACGGACAAGCTCGCCAAGCGGCTCGAAGCCGCCGGGCTCAAGCCCCGCCGCCTGGAGGGCACCGGCCTGACCGTCGACGTCGGCGAGGGACCTATCGCCACCGCCCTGCGCGGCGACATCGACGCCCTCCCGATCATCGAGGAGACCGGGCTCGAGTTCGCCTCGAAGAACCACGGCGTGACGCATGCCTGCGGGCACGACGTGCACACCACCACGATGCTCGGCATTGCCCTGATCCTGCAGCGCATGCATGAGGAGTCGCCGCTGGGAGGCACAGTCCGGATCATCTTCCAGCCTGCCGAGGAGACCATGCCCGGCGGTGCGCACGCCTGCATCGAGCAGGGCGTGCTGGAGGGCGTTCCCCGCATCCTGGCCCTGCACTGCGACCCGCGGATCAACGTCGGCAAGATCGGCACCCGGATCGGCGCCATCACCTCGGCCTCGGACACGATCAAGATCGAACTCACCGGGCGCGGCGGGCACACCTCCCGCCCGCACCTGACCGAGGACCTCGTCTTTGCCCTGGCTCAGATCGCGGTCAACGTCCCCGCGGTGCTGTCCCGCCGCGTGGATGTCCGCAGCGGCGTCTCGGTGGTCTGGGGCCAGATTTCCGCCGGCTCCGCTCCGAACGCGATCCCGGGCACCGGCTACATGGCGGGCACCATGCGCTGCCTGGACCGCGACGCCTGGCACAGCGCCGGCAAGATCCTCGACGAGGTGGTGCAGGAGATCGCGGCGCCCTACGGCGTGGACGTCCACCTCGAACACACCCGGGGTGTGCCGCCCGTGGTGAATTCGGAACACGAGACCGCACTGATCGAGGCCGCGGCCCGCGCCGAGATCGGCGAGGGCGCCGTCGTCCTGACGCCGCAGTCGATGGGCGGTGAGGACTTCGCGTGGTTCCTCGCGGAAACCCCCGGCGCCATGATGCGGCTCGGCACCAAAACCCCCGGAGGCGAAGAATACGACCTCCACCGCGGTGACTACATCCTGGACGAGCGCGCCCTCGGCGTGGGCATCCAGGTCCTCACCGCCGCGGCGCTCCGCACCATCCGCGACCTCTAGGCAGCATCCCTCCTCCAAGTGGAGTTCACTCCGCCTCCCCGGCCGCCCCCTGTTCGGTTGTGCACAATGCAATTGTGAGCTACCGTTTAGGTATGACCGCCGAGCCGAGCTCCAACGCCCCCCGTCTCAACCGGCAGGTCTGCTTCGCGATGTACTCTGCGTCGCGGGCCGCCACTGCGGTGTACCGGCCCCTGCTCGATGAGCTTGGGCTGACCTACCCGCAGTACCTCGTGATGCTGGTGCTCTGGGAGGAGCAGCCCCGCAGCGTCCGGGAACTCGGGGAGGAGCTTGGCCTCGACTCCGGCACCCTCTCGCCCCTGCTCAAGCGGCTCGAGTCCCTGGGCTTCGTGGAACGGCGCCGGTCCGCGGAGGACGAGCGGCGGGTGGAGGTCTTCCTGACCGACGCCGGCGCGGCCCTGAGCGCCAGCGCCGCCGGCATACCGCAGCAGCTCGCGGACGCGGCCGGGCTCTCGCCCGCAGAACTTGACCAGCTCCGGGACACCCTGGGCCGGCTCGCCGCCGCGCTGCACTCCTCCCGCTGAGCACTTCCCTCCAGCTTCCTCCACCGTCCCTCCAGCAGAATGGCACCCCTTGAAGACTCTGTACACAGCAGAAGCACTCGCCTCCGGTGAGGGCCGTGACGGCAACGCCCGGACCAGAGACGGCAAACTCAACGTGACCCTCGCCAGCCCGGTCGAGCTCGGCGGCAACGGCGAGGGAACCAATCCTGAGCAGCTGTTCGCTGCCGGTTACGCTGCCTGCTTCCACTCCGCCCTGCGCCTGGTCGGGCGCAAGGAACGCGCCGACCTTACGGATTCCGCCGTCGCCGCCAAGATCCATTTCGGCGCCCTTCCCGACGGCGCGGGCTACGGACTGGCCGCAGAACTGGAGATCGCGCTGCCCGGGGTGGAGCGGAAGGCCGCCGAGGCCCTCGTGGCGAAGGCCCACCAGATCTGCCCGTACTCCAACGCCACGCGCGGGAACATCACCGTCGACATCAGCATCCTGGAGGTTGCAGCATGAGCACCCGAAGCGTACCCGCCGCCACCGCACCCGCCACGAGCCCACTCCCCACGAGCACGCGAGAGATCCAGCTGGCGTCCCGGCCGCACGGACGCCCCGTGCCCGAAAACTTCCGGCTCGCCGAGACCCCGCTGCCGGCCCTGCAGGACGGCCAGGTGCTGGTCCGCAACCGCTACATCTCGGTCGATCCCTACATGCGGGGACGGATGAACGACGTCAAGTCCTACTCCGCGCCCTTCGCCTTGGATGCCGCGCTCGACGGCGGCGCCGTCGGCGAAATTATCGCCTCCCGGGCCGACAGCCGAGCGGTGGGGGACACTGTTGTGCACCAGCTCGGCTGGCGGGAGTACGCCGTCGTGGACGCCACCGCCACCACGCCGGCCCGCACCGACCTTGCCCCGGCGTCCGCCTTCCTCGGAGCACTCGGCATGACCGGGCTCACCGCCTACGCCGGGCTGCTGAAGGTCGCCGAGTTCAAGCGGGGCGACGCGGTCTTCGTCTCCGGAGCCGCGGGTGCCGTGGGCTCCCTCGTGGGACAGATCGCCAAGGCCAAGGGGGCCTCGCGGGTGATCGGCAGCGCCGGCAGCCCCGAAAAGGTGGCGC
>JAODMA010000457.1 GCA_025464545.1 Arthrobacter sp.
TCGCCCTTGTGCACGCCGTACACCTTATGCACGTAGTTGGTGAAGGTCGTGAAGCGGTTCACGTACTCCCACACGCGCTCGTTGGACGTGTGGAAAAGGTGCGCACCGTAGCGGTGCACCTCGATGCCGGTCTGTTCTTCCTTTTCGCTGTAGGCATTTCCGCCGATGTGGTGGCGGCGGTCGAGGACGACGACCTTCAAGCCCAGCTCAGTGGCGGCCTGTTCGGCGATTGTCAGGCCGAAGAAGCCCGACCCTACGATGACGAGGTCAGCGGTCACAAAATCTCCTGGTTCGAATGCGGGCAGCGCAATGTTGCGCATTGTCTGCTGCTCTAGCCTACCCGAGGCTCGATCGGGACCCAGGACGAGCGTCTGGGAACCGGGGGTCCCGGCGGCTGCGCGGATACCGAACCGGCACCGGTCCCGCCGCTCCGGCACCGGCCTTATCCACATGGCTCGTCTTCGCCGTGCCGCCGTCCCGGTGCCGCTTCTAGCGTGGAGTACAGCCCGCTCTCAAGAAAGGATCCGTTATGGCGATGTTGCACTGCACCCTGGTGCCTGCACCAGGGTCTACGCTCCCGGCCTGCCCGGTCGAACTCGCCGTCGAGGTGCCCGAAGACTGTTCCGGCGCGGAACTCCAGGAAGCCATCTCGGACCGCTTCGGGACGGGTGGGCTGAGCGTGAACGGGTCCCCCGTCCAGGGCCTGAGGGTCGGTGATGCGCCGTTGCGGAACGGGGCGGTACTGGTCGACGGCGCGGTGCCCGGCCTCGGGGCGGCGGCGCCTGGCCTTCGGGCGGCGCCTGCGCAATTGTTCCTCGCCGTACACAGCGGTCCCGGCGCCGGCACCATCGTCCCGCTCGGCCGGGGGCGGTTCCGGATCGGGCGCAGCGGGACGGACCTCGTCCTTCCGGACGCTGAACTGTCCCGCGAGCACGCGCAACTGAACGTCACTGACTCGGAGGTGACCCTTGAGGATCTGCACAGCGCCAACGGAACCACGGTCGACGGCGAGCGCGTGCACCGGGCGGTCGTGACCACCGGCTCGCTGATCCGATGCGGCAACTCCACGATGTCCCTGCTCTTCAGCGGTGATTCCGCGGCGTCCCGCGTCCCGGACGCTGCGGGCCGCAGCGTCGCCGACCCGCTCCCCGTGGCCAACCCCGCGGTCGGAACCGCATCTACCAGCAGCCGCGAAGCCGTGCTGCTGATGGCGGCCCTGCCGCTGGCAATCGGCGTCGGCCTGGCCGTCAGCACCGGGCTGTGGATGTTCCTCGCGTTCAGCCTGGCCTCGGCGGCGTCCCTGCTCATCCCGGCCCTGGCTGGCCGGAAACAGCGCCGCGCGCTGAAGGCAACCCTCGATGCGGCTCTTCGCGCGGACAGCGAACGACGACGGCGGTCCGCGCCGTCAGCGGCCGAGCTCTGCGCCGACAGCGCCCACGCGCAGCAGGACAGCGGCCCTCCTATCGTTGAACCCGGTGCCGTGTGGCTCCGGCTGGGGCTCGCCCAGCAACCGGCCAACATCAGGCTGGAACCGGCGGATCCAGATTTCCGTGCACCCCCGCTCGGCCTGATGCCGCTGACACTGGACCCGGCCGCTGCCGTCACCGCGGTCTTCGGCCCGCAGGCCACTGTGGCCGGGCTGGTACGCTCATTTCTCTTGCAGCTCGCCGGCTATCCCGCCGCCCACCGGACCCGTGTCCTGGTCCACGGTCCCCCGGAAGTCCTCCCCCTCGCCGCACGGTTCCTTCCCCGGGTAACGCTTTCCTGCCAGGTGGCTGGAACCGCCGCCCGTCTGGGCGCCGGTCCCGGTCCGGAGTGCGACCGCGGTGTGCTGCTTGTCCTCGACGGCGCCGACGCGCAGATCCCAGGGCCCCTTCCGGATGTTTCCCTGGCCGCCAGTCTGAGCGCCGCGGCCGTCAGCCGGGGCTGGCAGGTGATCCATTGCGTGCCTCAACCGGTTCTGTCGGACGCCGACGCCGTCGTCCTCGGAGGGCGGACCGCACGGCTGATACACGGCCATAATGAAATCTCCTTCCTCCCTGACCTCGTCCCGTACGAGGTGTTTGACAGCTTTTGCCGACGGCTGGGGTCGGCCGGAAGCCCGCATCCGGATCCGCCGGACGCCATGACCGCCGTCGTTGCCTTGGCCGGGATCCTGTCGCTCGGAGCCACCGAGATCGCCCGCCGCTGGGTCGAGTCCGCGGACACCGACGGGTTACCCGTTCCGGTCGGCATGGGCAGGAACGGAAGCGTCCACGTGGACATCGAGCGGGATGGCCCACATCTCCTTGTCGCAGGCACCACCGGCTCCGGCAAGTCGGAGCTACTCCGGACGATGGTCGCCGGCCTGGCTGCCAGCTACCCGCCGGACCGCGTCAACCTGCTCTTTGTGGATTTCAAGGGCGGTTCGGGGCTCGGACCGCTGACCGCTCTTCCGCACTGCGTGGGCCTGCTCAGCGACCTCGGGCTACAGGAGGTTGACCGCACCCTTGTTTCGCTGCGGGCCGAGGTCCGCTACAGGGAAGAAGTGCTCGCGTCTGCCCAGGCCCGCGATCTCATCGTCTACCGCTCCCAGGACCGGGCACTGCCCGCCCTCCCCCACCTCGTCATCGTGATCGACGAATTCCGAATGCTGGTTGACGAAGCCCCGCGTGCTTTGACCGAGCTCATGAGAATCGCGGCCATCGGACGGTCACTGGGCATCCACCTCATCATGGCCACGCAACGTCCGCAGGGCGCAGTCACAGCCGACATCCGGGCAAATGTCAC
>JAODMA010000484.1 GCA_025464545.1 Arthrobacter sp.
AAACAGGGTGCGTTTCGCCGCGGAGATCTGCCAGGCAGTCCGCGAGGCCGTCGGCCCGGACATGACCGTGGGGATCCGTATCTCGCAGGCCAAGGTCAGCGACAACGACCACCGGTGGAGCGGAGGCGCCGAGGAGGCAAAGGTCATCTTTACCGCCCTCGGGGCCACCGGAATCGACTTCATCCACACCACCGAATATAGGGCCGTCGCTCCGGCGTTCGAGGACGGCCCGGAGTCCCTCGCCACTCTGGCCAAGCGGCACTCCGGAGTAACCGTGATCGCCAACGGCAACCTGGACGACCCGGAAACCGCCGTGTCCCTGCTTCGGGACGGCGCCGCCGACGTCGTCGCCTTGGGCAAGGCTGCCTTGGCCACCCGGGACTGGCCACGCCGCGTCCGGAACAACCAGGCCTTCGACGAGCTCGACGGCAGCGTGTTCGCACCGGTCGCGGACGTCAAGGACTGGGAGCTCGAACTGCCCGCATAAGGGTGCAACTGCAAGGGACAGGCCGGGCGGAGATCGCCTGGCCTGTCCTGGTGTTAACCGCGGCTGGAGAGCGCAGACGCTAGGTGCGAGGCCACCGTGTTCAGACAAGTCCGCCGTCAGGCATCAGAATCACAGCTGGCCTGGGCGGTCTAGGCAGAATGGACGCATGACCCTTACGACCTTCGGGCTCGTCCGCCATGGCCAGACCGGCTGGAACGCGCAGCCCGGCTGCAGGGCCGCCGCTCGCCATCGGCCGCCCGCTGCAAAGCATCGACAACGCCGTCCTGAGCCGAAAGCTGGAAGAACGACGGCGGGGGCGGCCACCGAGTGGCCGCCCCGCCGCAATTGAGAAGGATCCATCACAACCAAGCCAGTGCCGACGCTACCGGCTCCAGAATCCCCCACGCCTCGTTAGCGAGGCACGGCCCCAATCTGCTGCATGAGCGTGAGGTTGTCCGTGGTGCCCCAATGCTCCGCAACCTTGCCGTCCTCGACCCGAATAATATCCGTGCAACCGAACTCGACGCTCTTGCCCGTGGCGGCAATGCCGGCCATATCCCCTTGGTGAGTCCCGGCGAGGACCACGTGGCACGCCTCCATGTTGTCCGCTAACACTTTCGGTTCCATCTCTTTGACCCGTATATCTGGGAAAGCCGTCCGCATCGCGTTCACGAAGTACCGGACACCTTCTTTGCCGGACGGCTGCCCGGGGAGGGCCTCTTCATGATCCACGTACCCGTCCAGTGCCAATTCATCAATGAGGGCAAGGTTGCCGCTCTCCATGACGTCCTTGTAGAACCGCTCTATCAGTCCAACTCTGTCCGACATTTACCGACTCCTTGTGCGAGAGACCGTTTACCAACCCCCCCGGTGTCACGCACGGACCGCCCTTGCCGGCGCCATCGCCTTGCAAAAGCAACCCGGCTTTGAGCGCCGAATACTGTGGGTTACCTACTGGGAAGCGGGCCAAATACCCCATTAAGGCCGACGCTAATCCGGCCCGTTTGGAGTGTCAAGGAGCTATGCCTTCCTCTCCCGCCAGAGCAGGGACACCACAAACACCACCGCGCCAAGGCCCAGCATGACGAAGACCATGAGCCCCCAGTTGGCCTGGTTCACCCCCGTGCCGTAGAAGATACCGATGAGCACCGTCGCAGTGATCGCGCCGACGTAGCGGCAGGTCTGGTAAATTCCGGCGGCCACGCCGCGTTCCTCCGGCCGGGTGGAAAGGAACATGCCCTGGCTGGTGGCGATACTCACCACCCCGTACGGGACCCCTAGCAGGGCCGTCACTCCAATCACCAGGGGGATGGCGAACGACGCCGTCAGGAGCCACATCATCGCGGACGCGACGATCAGCAATACGACGCCGGCAACCAGCACACGCTTCACGCCGAAACGCTCCATTGCCCGGACAGCGGGCGGCGTCACCACCACCGACATCGCGGCCAGCGGCAGCATCAGGATCCCGACGATGCCGGGGTCGTATCCGCCCGCTTCCTGCAGCAACTGCGGCAGACCGAAGAACGCGAAATAGTAGACGCCGCTGAAGAGGGCGAAGCCCAGATAGACGAGCAGCAGCTCGCGGTTGGCGCCCAGCAGCCGCAGGTCCAGGAACGGCGGGGCGAAGCGCAGTTCACGCCACACGAAGAGCACGGCCAGCAGGGTCCCGGCGCCCAGTAGCCACCAGCGGTATGCCGGCAGAACATTCAGCAGCGACATCATCACCAGCACCATGGCCCCCAAAAAGGCGAGGATGCCGGGAATGTCCGAGCCGCGCAGCAGCTCGGAGACCTTGCCGCGTTCACGTTCCTCATCGGCCGGGGCGAACCGCCGGACCAGGAGGATGGCCCCGAGCGCGAGAGGAACGTTGATGAGGAACAGGGCCTGCCAGCCGACCAGGCTCACCAGAAGCCCGCCGACCACCGGCCCGACCGCCGCAGCGGAGGTGTTGGCCATCTGGATCCGGCCCAGCGGACGGCTGGGCTGCACTTGCGCCAGCCGGGCCAGCGGCCCGACCAAAACGACCGCACTGGGGTAAGCCGTCGCGGTCCCGAGTGCCATGAACGCCCGCGCCACGCACAGCAGCGCAAAGTTCGGCGCGAAGGGCGCCACGGCACAGGTCACGGCGACCACTGCCATCCCCAGCATGAACAAGCGCCGCGGCCCGAACCGGTCCGCCAGCCGGCCCATCACCGGCTGGCCCGCGGCAGAGGTGAGGTAG
>JAODMA010000491.1 GCA_025464545.1 Arthrobacter sp.
GTCGGCTCGCTGATGCCGGCGTCCTTCGCGGCGCGGAGGGCGCCGACGCGCAGGCCGTCCATGATCGGGGTGGGCCAGCTGGCCGCCACGATGGCCTGCTTCAGGTGGGAGGTTTCCTCGGGCTTGAGGGTGCTGAGGTCACTCTGGGGTGCGCCGTGTCCGGCCATCTGGGAATCCTTGTTCTGCTAAGTCTTTGGGTCTGTGAAGTCTTCGGGGTCTTGCGGGTCAGTCTTGTTCGTGCTCGAAGCCGCGCGGACCGGCAACCGGCGCCGTCGGCTGCATGTCCAGCACCAGCCGGTGGTCCATCCGGTCCTTCTTGGTCTGCAGGTATCGGATGTTCTGCTCCCGGGACGGAACCTCGGTGGGAACCATTTCCACAACCCGGACACCGGCCCGGGCGAGCCGGTCCTGCTTGTCGGGGTTGTTGCTCAGCAGCCGGATCTCGTGCAGCCCCATGTCGGCAAGGATCTGCGCCGCGGCCTTGTAGCAACGCGCATCCACCGGCAGGCCCAGCTGCTCGTTCGCCTCCACCGTGTCGAAGCCGGCTTCCTGCAGGGCATAGGCCTTCATCTTGTTGGCCAGTCCGATCCCCCGGCCTTCCTGCCCGCGCAGGTACAGCAAGGTCCCACCGAACTCGTTGATCAGTTCCAGGGCGTAGGCCAGCTGCTCGCCACAGTCGCAGCGGTAGGAACCGAAGACGTCTCCCGTGAGGCACTCGGAGTGCAGCCGGACCAGCGGGGGCCTTCCAGCAACGGGCGGCAAGGGCGAACTGACTGCGAGATGTTCGGCCCCGGTGGCCAGATCGGTCCACGCCTGCGCCACAAAGTGGCCGAAGGTCGTGGGCAGCTGGACCACCGGTCCCGCGCTGACCGGGTGCGTCTGGCGTCCCGTGCTCATTTCATGTGCTTTCGACGTCGTCATCGTCTCTCCTTTATCAAACGTCATTCAGACGGTGTCCGCTGCCCGGCCGGCAGGCTGGCCTGCCGCCTGGCCCGCACTGAGGTAATCCACCAAATCCGCAATCGAGATCAGGGGGCAGCCGTGCTCCAGCGCGAAGGCGCGAAGTCCGTCCAGCCGCATCATCTCTCCGTTGTCGTACACCAGCTCTGCTATGACACCCACGGGTTCGAGGCCGGCAAGCCGGCACAGGTCCACGGCCGCTTCGGTGTGGCCGGGGCGTTCCCGCACACCACCCTCAACAGCGCGAAGCGGAAAAACATGCCCGGGGCGGGTCAGGGCCGACGGCGTGCTGCCGGGGTCGGCAAGGACCCGGGCGGTCAGGGCGCGGTCAGTCGCGGAGATTCCGGTGCTGACGCCGATCGCCGCGTCGCAGGAAACCGTATAGGCGGTGCCCTTGGAGTCCTCGTTGATTTCCACCATCGGCGGCAGCGCCAGCGCATCGGCACGTTCGGCGTCGAGCGGCACGCAGATCACCCCGGAGCTGTAACGAACCGTCCAGCCCATCAGGGCAGGTGTGGCGTGCTGGGCCGCGAAAATGATGTCGCCTTCGTTTTCACGGTCCTCGTTGTCGACCACGAGGACCGGAAGTCCCGCCGCCATGGCACGGACCGCGTCTTCGATCCGGTCGAGGCCGGACCGTGGCGCGATGTCCGTCGCGGCGGAGGGGTCCTTGAGGTGATTCACTGTGCCGCCACCTCCCCGCGTGCTGCTCCCCCGGCTGCGCTGGAAAATGCCAGCAGGCGCTCAGTGTACTTCGCCAGCACGTCCACTTCGAGGTTTACCCGGTCCCCGGGGGCCTTCGAGCCCAGGCCGGTCTCGGCCAGCGTGGTAGGAATCAGCCCGACTTCGAACCAGGGCGCCGGCTCTGACGCCGGGCTTACGGCGGTCACGGTCAGGGACACGCCGTCGACGGCGATGGAGCCCTTTTCGGCGATGTACCGGGCCAGGTTGGCCGGCACGCCGAAGCGGAGACGGTCCCAGTTGCCGAGGCCCTCACGCTCCACAAGTTCCCCGACGCCGTCGACGTGGCCCTGGACGACGTGGCCGTCGAGGCGGCCACCGGCCGGGACGCAACGCTCGAGGTTGACCGGGTCCCCGGCGGCGAGCTCGCCGATGGTGCTGCGGATCAGGGTCTCACCCATGACGTCGACGCTGAAGTCCTTGCCGTCGATTTCGGTGGCCGTGAGGCAGACGCCGTTGACGGCGATCGAGCCGCCCAGGGCGAGCCCCTCGGTGGTGCCGGGCGCGTGGAGCCGGACGGTGGCACTGATGTCGCCGTTGCGCTCAACGGACAACACCTTCCCCTGCTCGGCGATAATTCCGGTGAACATCAATTGCCTCCTGAGGCGGTGTCCGCGCTGGTGCTGCGCGGAATGGAATCGGATGAAGTGGTGGCGGGGCGCAGGTGCAGCCGGAGGTCGCGGCCAAGCATCTGGACTGCTCCTCCGGCGGCGGCGTCCCACTCCCAGTGCTGGGCGTCGGCCAGGGTTGGAATGCCCAGGTCCTCCAGGGCCGGAGTTCCGGAGCCCAGAAGCGTCGGGGCGAGGTAGACGATGAGTTCATCCACGAGCCCGGCGGCGAGGAAGGCGCTCAGGATCCGCGAACCGCCTTCGACCATGAGGTGGCGCACGCCGGCCGCGAACAACTCGTCCAGCGCCTCACGGGTATCGCGGGTCGGCAGGTGCAGCACCCTGCCGTCGTCGCCGTTGATCGCCGCGTCCGCGGGGATGCCGCGGTACCCCATCACGGCGCGCAGCGGCTGTTTGGCCGCCAACTCGCCGTCGGCAGTGCGGGCGGTGAGGCGCGGATTGTCGACCAGGACCGTCTGGGTCCCGACCAGGATGGCGTCGATCCGGCCGCGCAGGGCGTGGTTGTCGGCGAGGGATTCCGGGCTGGAAATCCATTGGCTGGTACCGTCCGCGGCAGCGATCCGGCTGTCGAGCGTCTGCGCAATGTGCAGGGTAACGAAGGGCCGTTTGACGGCGACGGCGTTGAACCAGCGCCGGTTAAGGTCCAGCGCGGCCACTGCTGCGAGCCCGGAACGGACCCGGACTCCCGCCGCACGCAGGGTTGCCGCGCCACCGGCGGCAGGGTCATGCGGGTCGTCGACGGCGTAGACGACGTCGGTGATGCCGGCGTCGATGATGGCCTGGGCACAGGGGCCCGTCCGTCCGCAGTGGTTGCAGGGCTCCAGGGTGACGAGCATGGTGGTGCCGCTGAGGTCGTGGCCGGCGGCGGCCGCCTGGGCGATCGCGTCTGCTTCCGCATGGGCCGTGCCGGCGCCGCGGTGGTGGCCGGTGACCAGCCGGGTTCCGTCGGCAGCCATGACGACGGCGCCGACCAGCGGATTGGCACCCCGGGGCCCCTGCAGGGCCGCTTCCAGTGCCGCGTCCATGGCGGCGATCTCGGCAACGCTGAAGCCAGCCCCGGACAGGTCCACGCCTGCTTTCTGCCCGGTTGACTGTTGTTGGATGCTCATCTACCTGCCACCGGGCCTCCAGAGGCCACAGCGTCGGTAATGAGCCATCGCAGAGAGTCCATGCCTGTCGTTCCTTCCCTCAAGAACCGCGATGGCTCCGGGGGTATACGACAGCGCAATGCCGCGGCGCCAAAAGGACGCCGCAGTAACAGCTGTACGTGCTTCTCTCATCCAGACTTTAACTGTCGGTACCGGAATTCCACCGGTTCAACCGTCCGCCGGCTCCCTCCCGAAGGAAAGGCCGGCTCGCGGGTCGCGGACTATAACCGCCGGTTCGGACTTACACCGACCCCGGAGCACGTATGTGTGTTGTTATTCTGACACAACTGCGGGGTAGCTCCCGCTATTCCCGGGCCGCCGATGTTACGCCCGGCGTCATCTTTGCAACTGACCGGCGCCTTTGCCCAGCGCTTTTGCCCAGCGCTTCCCGGGGCTGGCGCTGTCAGCGCTGGCCGGGCCGGCCCGCCAGGCGCTTGCCAGCCGGGCGCTTGCCAGCCGCGCGCTTACCAGCCAGGCGCGTCAGCGCTTGCCGGCCGCGCGGAGCCGGTCGATGGCTTCCGCCGGATCGGCCGCACCGTAAAC
>JAODMA010000055.1 GCA_025464545.1 Arthrobacter sp.
TGCGTCCTGAGTGCTTTCACCGGGTGGGCATGGCGGACTGACCGGAACCGGTTTACCAAGGCGCTGGCCCGGCTCGTCGGAAAACTGGACACTGCCATTCCGCAGCAGGGCGTGCCTGGTCCGTCCAGGGGAGACAGTGCCGTCCTGGTGGTGGTCTGCGCGGTACTCCTTGTGGCCATGACCGCCTCCCATCAACTGACACCTTTTGCGGCTATTCCGATCCTGACCGCCTTGCTGCTGACAGGCCGGCTGCGGCTGCGGTTTCTGCCCGTACTGGCAGTGGTGCTGCCCGTGGGGTGGCTGGTGTTTGCGGCGTCAGCGTATCTGCAGGGCCACCATGACCAGTTGTTCGGCTCGTTCGGAGACATCGGCGCCAACGCCTTCGGCAGCCTGAACTCGAGAGTATCCGGCAGCGACTCCCACCAGGTTGTCGTCTACACCCGTCTGGCCGAGGTGGCGGTGCTGTGGATGCTCGCCGCCGTGGGGGCCCTGGTGGCCCGCAGACGGGGCGCGCCCTGGCTCACGGCGGCGGTCGGGGCTCTGGCGCTGCTTGTCCTCATCCCGATCCAGCCTTATGGGGGCGAGCTGCTGCTGCGGATTTACCTCTTCAGCCTGCCGTTCACGGCGTGCCTGACCGTGCTGCCGCTGATGTCGGACCGACCCACCGGCCCGGGTCTGCGGCGCGGCATCGCCCTCCTGGTGCTGGGCGCCGTTCTCTCCGCCACCACCATCGTGACCAGGTACGGCAATGACATTATGGAGAGCTTCACCACCAACGAAATCGCCCTCGTGAACCGCCTCTACGAAACCGCACCCCCCGGGTCCAAGCTCATCGAGGCCGTCCGGAACACCCCCTGGAAGTTCCAGGACTACTCCGGCTACGACTACCGGTCGCTCGTTCCGGCTGAATCCAGGCCTGGCGCGAGTCCGCTGACCTGTGATGCCGCCAATCAGATCGCCGCCCGCTCCGGGGCCTACCTGATCGTCACGGTAAGCCAGCTTCACGCCGCGGATCTCCGCGGATCAACACCTGCCGGGGACCTTCAAAATTTTGTCGCCCGGTGCAGCACCAACCCCGGCTGGACGAGGATCGCCGAGAATGACGACGGCGTGATCTTCCGCATTGAAGGAGTAAGAAATGGCAATTGAACGCCGTTACCTGAGCTACGCGACGGCTGCCATCGCAATAGCCGCCATGCCGCTGTCGTTTTTCGGCCCGGAAGGCCTTCGTCTGGCCGTCATTGGGCTGCTGATGCTCGCCGGTCCGGGAACGGCCCTGGTTCTGCTGCTCCGGCTCGGCCCCCCGCCCACCGCGCAGAGCGGTGGCGCGGTCCCCCTCGCCATCGCCGTCGCAATTGCCTTCAGCCTCGCGATGTCAACGCTGGTGTCGACGGCCATGATCTACGCGCGCCTCTGGTCACCTCCAGTCGGCGTCTGCATCCTGTCCCTTGTCACGCTTGGCCTGCTGGCACTTGAGGTCAAGCGGTCCAGGGGCTCCTTGGCAGGTGCGAGATGATAGTTTTCCTCACCGGGCTTGCTGCCATCACCTCGCTCGTGACCTGTGATGTCTTGCGGGTATTGAACCCGGAAAGGCCGCTGCCCCGGGCTGCGGTATATACGACGGCGGCTCTACTTTCCGTAGTGGGCGTCTCGGTAATAGCGCAGCTGATGCGCCTTCTGTAGCGGCATCCCCCAACCCTGCCGCCTGGACAGTCCGCAGATATGCCGGACTACTGAAAGCAATCCAACAAATTTTGAGGTAAATCAATGAGAACACTAAAAGCGCTAGGCTCCGCGGGAACCTTAGGACTGCTCGTCGCGGGTTCCCTTGTTTTCGGCTCCGCCCAGGCAGCTACCGCTGCAATCTGCGAGCCCTCACCATCAAACACCTTTCCGGGAAGCACCGTGTTGGACACGAGCTTTGAGAGCGGCAGCTATTGCGGCCTCGTCACGAAGGTGGGCGGAAACGGCACCGTTTCTATCTCGACGACCCAGAAACACACCGGGACCAAATCCACCAAGCTGCACGTGACCGACACGTCCGGCTCCATGGCGAACCAGGCCATGCCCTTCACCTCGACCACCAAGACGGCGTACGCCGACGGCTGGTTCAACATCACCGCAGCCGGTGTCGCCGGCAATAATGTCCCGTATTTCCGCTTTTTCTCCGGCTCCACCCGGATTGCAGATGTCTACCGGTATAACAGCAACGGGCAGATGTGGCTGCGCGTCACCTCGCCCTCCGGATCATTCGTTTACACGAAGCTGACCGCCGGAAGCGTCTCCATGAACGCCTGGCATCGCGTCGGCATGCGCGTCACGACGAACGGCACCAAGTCAACGATCCAGGTGTGGCTCGACAATTCGCTGAAGTACTCCAGCAGCGCGGTCAACATCAATGCCACGACCCTGAGCAAGGTTCAACTGGGCGCCGAGCACAGCCGGCAGAAGGGCGACGAGTACATCGATGACGTGATCATCAAGCGCAGCAGCAGCTGAACACCCGCCGCAGGGGTGGCGCGGACCGCCTAGGCTGATTTGGCCGCGTTTACGAATTCGCGGACCTTGGCCAAATCCTTGACCCCCCGGGTTGACTCGACGCCGGAGGATACGTCAACGCCCCAGGCTCCAGCCCGGACCGCGGCGTCGGCAACATTTGCCGGATCCAAGCCACCGGCCAGCAACCAAGCCCGGCCCGCCAACCCCTTGGCACGGACCGACGCATAGTCCCACGCCTCACCGGATCCGGGTACGGCGGCGTCGATCAACAGCAGTTCCTCACCCCAGCTGGCGAACGCCTCCGGCCCTGCCTCCATGGTCACGGCCCGAATCACTTTGAGCCCGGCGTCGTGCACAGCCCGCACATCCGCGGGGGTGCGGTCGCCATGCAGCTGGACCCAGGCCAGGCCCGCCCCTCGGGCCAGCGTGACGGCCTCCGTTGCTGGCTCGTGCCGGAAGACGCCGACGGCGGCAACCCCGTCGGGGACATGGGCCAGCAGTTCCCGGGCCCGGGTAGGGGTCACTTTCCGCGGGCTGGGCGTCAAGACGAAACCGACGGCATCCGCGCCGGCCACGACCGCGGTCAGGACGGACTCGGCGGTACTGAGCCCGCACACTTTTACGAACATTCGGCTCCTTCTGCAGCTCCTGACTTCGACGTTAGCAAGTTGCGGCAAGGCGTGCGGAGGTTACGTACCCCGGCCGCGGCCCTCCCGCAGGATCCGGCTAGGCTGGGGCGATGGAGATCATCCGCTATGCCGAGCTGAAAGCCCAACCCTGGCGCAACGGCGGCGGGGTGACCCGCGAAGTGGCCAGCGGCCGCGCGGCCGCGGCAGACGCCGGCACCACGCCCGCCGCGCCGGGGCAGGACGCCGCCTGGGACTGGCGGGTCAGTATCGCCGAGGTCTCCAAGGCCGGAGCCTTCTCCGCTTTTCCCGGCACGGACCGCGTGCTTACCGTGATCGAGGGCGAACTGCTGCTCCTGAGCGTCGACGGCGCCGAACATCCGCTCGAGAAATACCGCCCGTTCCGGTTCTCCGGGGACGCGGACGCCGCCGGCGCCCTGCCCACCGGCGACATCCGCGACCTGAACGTCTTCACCCGGACCGGGACCTTCAAGGGGTACACGTCCATCATCGAGCTTTCCAGGAAACGCGCCCATCCCGTGTTCGATGGCCAACTCGGCATCCTGTTGCAGGGTCAGGCCACGGTCAGCCCGGGCGTTCCGGGGTCTGCAGCAGCCGAACCCGTGACGCTGGACCGCTACGACGCCGTCGTCGGCTCAGACAGCGGGTCGCCCGAAATCCTGGGCCGCGGCTTCCTCGCCGTGGTGTCCATCGACAGGGTGGCGGGCGATCTCTGACCCGACTGGGTTAACATGGAACCAAGGCCCCACTCACCGGCGGCCTCCGGACGACGGTTCAGTACCCGGCACGCGACAAGACTGGCCACAGGAGCCGTCATGTCGTGGTTAATACTCATTCTTTCCGGTGCGCTGGAAGCCGTCTGGGCCGCAGCCCTGCACCGCATGTCTCAGTCGACGGGCCGCCGCCGGCTGGTCCCGGCCCTCGTCTTCCTCGTTGCCGTCATTGCGAGCACGGGCGGCCTGGCCATCGCCATGGAGTCCATCCCCACCGGAACTGCCTACGCCGTGTGGGTGGGAGTGGGCGTGGTGCTGACGTCCGGCTACGCCATCATCACCAAGGCTGAACGCGCGACGACGGCCCGGATCCTGCTGCTCGGCGGGATCGCGGCCTGTGTGGTCGGCCTGAAAGTGGTGGCGTGATCATGTCCAGGCCGTCCGCTATTTCATGGACCATCCTGCTGGCCTCCGCCGTGCTGGAGGCAGTCTGGGCCACCGCGCTTGGGCTTTCGGACGGGTTCACCCGGCCCCTGCCCACAGCAGTCTTCGCCGTGAGCGCCGCGCTCAGCATGGCGGGGCTGGGCGTTGCCGTGAAGCGCATCCCGCTCGGGACCGCCTATGCCGTCTGGGTGGGAATCGGCGCGGCACTGACGGTCGGCTGGGCGATGGCGACCGGCGTCGAACCGGCCAGCCCGCTGAAACTGCTTTTCATTGCCGGGATTGTGGGCTGCGCTGCAGGACTGAAACTGCTGCCGGCCGGAAACCCGGACGCCCCCGAAGCAGAGAAGTTCCCGTCCCCCGCGCAAACTCCCTCCGTTTGAGGCAGTACGACGGCGTGTCCCCCGGGATGCCCGTCGTACTGACCACTCCCCAGTCAAAGATGGGGAGAATCATCCGGCCGGGCAGCAACCGGGGTGGAATACTCGCACGCGGGGCGCGGTTCTTGGCAGGGACGGCATTTTCCCGGCAGCACGGACAGTGAATGGAGATCCAGATGAACCCGGCAGCATCAGTCCAGCTCGGCGACGGACTAACAGTCAGCCAACTCGGATTCGGCGGGATGGCCCTGACCCCGGTGTACGGCGAGGTGGACCCGGCCGAAGCACTCCGGACCCTGCATCACGCGGTTGATACCGGCGTCAGCTTCATCGACACGGCGGACATCTATGGCGGCGGCGGCAACGAGGAACTGATTGCCCAGTTGCTCAAGGATCGCCGCGGCGACGTCCAGCTGGCGACCAAGTTCGGCCTCGTGGGCACACCGTCGGCCGGGTACACCGACATCCGGGGTGACGCCGCCTACGTACGGCAGGCCGTGGACCGCAGCCTGCAACGGCTGGGCACCGACTCGATCGACCTGTACTACATGCACCGCCGCGACCTCCGCGTTCCGATAGTGGAAACCGTGGAGGCCATGGCGGAGCTGGTGCACGCCGGTAAGGTGCGGCATCTTGGCCTGTCCGAGGTGACGGCCGAGGAGCTGCGTGAAGCCAGCAGCATCCACCCGATCGCCGCTGTCCAGAGCGAATGGTCAATCTGGAGCCGCGACGTGGAACGCAACGTGGTTCCCGCCGCGGCCGAACTCGGGGTGGGCTTTGTGCCCTATTCGCCGCTGGGCCGGGGATTTCTCACCGGCACCGTGAACGCCGCAACGCTGGGCAGCGCCGACTTCCGCCGCAACATTCCGCGCTTCGCCGCTGACGCTGCCGACGCCAACCAGGGTGTGGTGGACGCCGTACGCGCAGTTGCTGCGGAACTCCGCATTGCCGGGCAGGCTGCAACCCCCGCCCAGGTGGCCCTGGCCTGGCTGCTCGCGCAGGGCCGGAAGCTGGGGCTGCCGGTGGTCCCCATCCCCGGCACGCGCAAGGCGGACCGGATCGACGAAAACCTGGGCGCCCTGGCGCTCGACTTCACCGCAGCGCAGCTGGCGAAGCTCGACGCCGCTGCGGGCTCCGTCGTCGGATCCCGCTCCGCGGACCCCAGCTGGGTGTCGCAGGGCCGTGAATAGCGCCTCCGTAGACTGAAGCCTATGGACTCGCTCATTCACTCTTTACGCGACATAACCATCCGCCGGATTTCGGTCAGCGAGATGGATAACAACGTGTATCTGCTCACCAGCAAGGCCTCCGGGGCGCAGCTCCTGATCGATGCGGCCGATGATCTGGCCGCCATCCAGGGGCTGCTTGCCGACGCCGCCGCGGATACGCCCGCGACGCCGAAGCTGGCGCTGGTTGCCACCACCCACCAGCACTGGGACCATGTCCGGGCGCTGCCGGGCCTGGTGGAAGCCACAGGCGTGAAAACGGCGGCCGGGACAGACGATGCCCCGGAGCTGCCCGTGCCGGTGGATGTACTGCTGGATCACGGGGACGTCGGCAACTTCGACGGCTTCGACGTGACGGCAGTGCATCTGCGCGGCCATACTCCGGGTTCGATCGCCCTCGTGTACCGGGACCCGGCGGGCCCGGCACACATCTTCTCCGGCGACTCGCTTTTCCCGGGAGGCGTCGGCAACACCCAGAAGGATCCGGAACGGTTCACCCAGCTCATCAACGATGTGAGCGAGCGGCTGTTCCAGGTCTATCCGGATGACACCGTGGTGCATCCGGGTCACGGCAAGCCGACAACCTTGGGCGCGGAACGCCCGCATCTGGAAGAGTGGCGCGCGCGCGGCTGGTAGGCCTGGAGCCTGTTTCCGCGGCGCTTCATACCTGGTGCTGTGCTTACGGACGGACGCTACCGGATTCCCGGAGCGTCCGTCCGTAAGCGTCGCGGAAAGGCTAGATCTTAGCGGCTGCGGCGTTCATTCGACGCCGGAGCGGACGCCCGGCGGGGGCCACTGCGCGCCGGACGGCCTTCGCCGGAACGGCCGTTGCCGCCGCCTGCGTAGGACCCGCCCGAGGTGCCACCGGTATTGGAGGACCAGACAGCGGCGTTTCCTCCGGTCTAGGAACCGGCTGCGGCGCGCTGGCCGGTTGCCGGACGTCCGCCGCGCTGGCCGCCGCTTGCGCCACCCGTGCGGGGAGCACCGCCGGAACGCGGTGCACCGCCGCGAGGAGCCGAAGCGCCCCGGGCGTCGCCGCGTCCTTCTGACGCGCGCCCA
>JAODMA010000059.1 GCA_025464545.1 Arthrobacter sp.
TATCTCGCGTGCCCTACGCCTTGACGACACAGAACGCGCCCACCTGCTCGACCTCGCGCGCGCCGCCGACGGAATGCCCGCCGCCGGACGGCCGCGGCGGCGAACCTCGAAACAGCCACCAGCGCGGCCCAGCCTGCACTGGGCATTGAACGCCATCACCGACGGCGTCGCGTTCGTGCGCAACCAACACCAGGACCTGCTCGCAACGAATCCCCTCGGCCGTGCCTTCTACTCCCCGCTCATCGGTGACGGCGGGCTCACCCCGAACCTCGCCCGATTCCAGTTCCTCGACCCCGCCTCGCGGGACTTCTACCCGGACTGGGAAGCCTTTGCTGAGATGTGCGTGGCCATCATGCGGGCCGAAGCCGGCCGGGACCCGCACGACCGGGCGATGCAGGACCTCGTCGGTGAACTCTCCACCCGCAGCGAGACCTTCCGCACCCTATGGGGGGCCCACAACGTGAGAACCCACGGCACGGGGACAAAACGGTTCCAGCATCCGGTGGTGGGCGAACTCAATCTCGCGTACGAAGAACTCCTCCTGACCGCCGAACCCGGCCTGATCTTTATGATCTACACAGCCGAACCAGGATCACCCTCCGCCGAACGTCTCCGGCTGCTCGCATCCTGGGCCGCCAACCATGCAACACTCCCGAACGCGTGACTCGGGGGTCACGCCGCGGCTCCGCCGTCACTCCCCCGGCCGTGCGTCCACTGCCTTCAGTTCCCGGACGAGGCTGGGCGCAGGGTTCCCAGCAGCTGGTCAATCACTCCGGCGTCTTCGATGGTGGACGGCACCACGTACTGGTCGCCGTCGGCGATCTGGCGCATGGTCTTGCGCAGGATCTTGCCGGAACGCGTTTTCGGGAGGGCCTCCACCACGGTGACATGCTTGAAATCCGCGACCGCCCCGATGTCCCTCCGGACCAGGGCGATGAGGTCCTTGACCAGGACGTCCTCGGGTACGTCGACCCCGGACTTGAGCACCACGTAGCCGCTGGGGCGCTGGCCCTTGATCGGGTCCGCGAGGCCGATCACGGCGCACTCGGCTACCGCGGGATGCTGCCCTATCACCTGTTCCATGGCGCCGGTGGAAAGCCGATGCCCGGCCACGTTGATGATGTCGTCGGTGCGGCCCATGACAAAGACGTAGCCGTCCCCGTCCCGGTAGCCGGAGTCTCCGGTGGCGTAGTAGCCCTCGAACGCCCGCAGGTAGGACGAAACGAAGCGTTCGTCATCGCGCCAGAGCGTCGTCAGTGTGCCCGGCGGCAGCGGCAGGCCCAGGACGATGTTGCCTTCCGTGCCGGCCTCGACGTCCGCACCCGTACCGTCGACGACTGCGAGCCTGAAGCCGGGCATCGGCACGCTGGGCGAGCCGGCCTTGATCCGCAGCTCGTCGAGGCCGCGGGGGTTGGCACAGATGGCCCAGCCGGTCTCGGTCTGCCACCAGTGGTCCACCACTGGAACAGCGAGGACCCGGGCGGCCCAGTGGAAGGTGTCCGTGTCCAGCCGCTCACCGGCCGCGAACAGGGTCCGCAGGCTGGAGATGTCGTACTTTTCGAGCAGCTTCGCCTCCGGGTCGGCTTTCCGGATGGCCCGCAGCGCGGTGGGAGCGGTGAACAGCACGTTGACCTTGTGGTCCTGAACCACCCGCCAGAACGCCCCGGCGTCGGGGGTCCCCACCGGCTTTCCTTCGTACAGGACGGTGGTGGCTCCCGCAAGCAGCGGCCCATAGACGATGTAGGAGTGGCCCACCACCCAGCCCACGTCGGACGCGGTCCACATCACGTCCCCCGGCCCGATGTCGTACAGATTCTCCATGCTCCAGCTCAGGGCCACGGCATGGCCGCCGTTGTCCCGCACGACGCCCTTGGGGGCGCCGGTGGTTCCCGACGTGTAGAGGATATAGAGCGGATCCGTAGCTTGGACGTCGACCGGCGAGGCGGGCTGGGCGGCGGCCATTTCGGTATCCCACTCCAGCCAGCCGGTGTGGTCGGCCACCGAGGAGGCAAACCCTTCCCGGGACTTGACCAGCACCGTTATGTCCGGCGTTCCGGCGAGGTCCAAGGCCTCGGCGACGGCGGGCAGGTACTCGATCCGGCGCGACGGCTCGAGGCCGCCGGACGCCGTCACGATCACGGTCGGAGCGGCGTCCCTGATGCGGGCCGCCAGCTCCTTGGGCGCAAAGCCGCCGAAGACCACGGAGTGCACCGCGCCCAGCCGGGCGGTCGCCAGCATCGCGATCGCCGCCTCAGGGATCATCGGCATGTAGATCACGACCCGGTCGCCCTTGCCCACGCCCTGGCTGCGCAGGACGCCCGCGAAGCGTGCCACCAGGTCTGTGAGTTCGGCATAACTGAAGCGCTGCTGCGTGCCCAGCATGGCGGAGTCGTAGATCAGGGCGTCCTGGCCGCCCCGGCCCTCCTCCACGTGGCGGTCCAGGGCGTTGTAGGACGTGTTCAGGGTGCCGTCCGGAAACCAGCCGTAGAGGGGCGCCCGGCTGGAGTCGAGCGCCTGCCGCGGTGGTGTGGACCATGAGACCTTGCGCGCAGCTTCAAGCCAGAACTCTGAGGGCTGTTCGAGGCTGCGTTCGTAGCTGTCCCGGTAGTTCTTGGTGACCATGAAAAAATCCCGTCCACGACGTTGTGATGGAGCTCATGGTAGTCCTCTCCGGACGTCCGCCACAAGGGGTGTGTATACATAGCCGCACTCAACATCGGCGAAACACGGTCGGCACTGGGCAAATGACGGCGTCGTGTATACACTGGTTCCCACAGTCAACGAAGGAGTTCGGATGCGCGCCAGCGAGAAGGCCTATGCGGCCCTGCGCGACGACATCATCGAATGGCGTCTCCTGCCCGGGACTGTGCTCGCGGAAGTTGAGCAGTCCGAGCGCCTCGGCATCTCTCGCACCCCGCTCCGGGAGGCATTGAGCCGGCTCACGGCGGAGGGCCTGACGACGGCGGCCGGGGGCCGCGGCGTCGTCGTGACCGACATTTCCCTGGAGGACATCGACGAACTCTTCGAACTGCGCGAAACCCTGGAAGGCAAGGCCGCCGCCCTCGCCGCGGAGCGCGGAGACCCGGAGACCTTCGAACAGCTCCGCCGCGAACTTCTGCAGGCCCCGGGACTTATCAGCGGCAATGATCCGGCCCTGCACGACTACTACGGGCTCGTCGGACGGCTGGACACGGCCATCGACGCCGCAATCTCCAACTCCTACCTGGCCCAGGCGATGCGCAGCCTGCGCGTCCATCTGGTGCGGGTCCGCAGGCTGGCCGCCGACGACGCCGCCCGGCTCACCGCCGCCGCCGCCGAGCACGCCGCCATCGCCGAGGCCATCGCTGCCGGCAACCCCCGGCTGGCCGAGGCCGCCACCACACTCCACCTGCACCGCAGCCTGTCCCACGTCAAAGCCACGCATACACCTCAGCAAAAGGAGCACCATGGTTAAGGAACACCACGTCCGCGTTTACAAGAGCGAGGAAAACCTGGGCCGCGAAGACCAGCT
>JAODMA010000088.1 GCA_025464545.1 Arthrobacter sp.
GGCGCGAGGGCGGACGGCGAGGATCCCGGACGGGAAATTGCAGGCTCCCTGCGGGACTTCGTGGCCGCGCTGCGCACCGGAAGCACCCCCATGGGTCAGGTCCACCGGAACGTCATGAGCCTGGCCATGGTGGAGGCCGCCATCCTCAGCGCCTCCACCGGCCGCCGCGTTTCCGTGGACCGGCTGCTGGAAGATTCCTACCAGGATTGCCTCCTCACGGAGCGCAATCCCGAGGTCCTGGAGATCTTGAAGTCCTGGCCCTCGGTCCGGGCCGCCCTGGCCCCGGAACCCCTGCCGGCAGAACAACTGTCCCCGGAACCCAGCCGCCTGCCCTGAGGCTTGGGGCCGCGCCGGGCCGTGGACGGCGAGTCGGGCCGTGGACGGCGTTTCGGGCCGGGCGGCGTCAGAACAGCGGCAGCACAAATCCGGAGATCAGGGCCACGGCGCCGATGCCGGTCAGCACCCTGCCCAGGACGTCGGCGGTCTCACCGCGCACTTCCGGCGCAGAGGTCCGCCACCGGGTGGGATTCTTGACGGCGTAGTGGATGGTCACGGGATCCCCGGGCGCCATGTCGCTGATGTCGTGGGGCGACATGGGCGCGTTGTGGACCTGGTAATGGTGGTCGAACCAGCGGAAGCCCACGCCGCTCTTATCGGCGTACACAACGCCGTCGGATGCGGTCCACTGGTCATCGAGGCGCCTCATCACGCCGACTGTCAGCAGCAGGATCAGGCCGGCGGGCAGGCAGATCCACATCAGCACTTCCAGGATGGGACCAGCGATGTCGAGAACTCCGGGCATGATTATTATGCTACCGTTCCCGCGCGTGCGTGCGGTCATACTCTCCGTGCGGTGGGGCCGGACGCACGGAGTCCTGAAATGTCGGACCGCAAGAACTGCCGGCTGCTTGCACCTAGGGTGGAGGGGCAACGGTTGGCATCCGCCCTCCTGCGACTGATCAACTGATTGAGGAAACAAACATGGGTTTGGGCGACAAGATCAAGGACGCTGCCGAGAAGGCAATCGGCGATGCCAAGGAAGCATTCGGCAAGCTGACCAACAACAGCAAGCTTGAGGCAGAAGGCAAGATCGAGCAGGGCACGGCCGATGTGAAGCTTGCCGGCGAGCACGTCAAGGACGCCGTCGACGAGAAGTAGCGGTTAAGGATGGCCGGGGCGCGGAGACTTCTGCGCCCCGGCCATCTTGCATCCGCCTGCCGGCGCCCGGGACCTTCGCCCCTTCCTGAGCCCGCCCCCGGCGGTCATGCTGGTCAGAAGACGGACTGCCCGGCCTGAACCGGACGCTGGCCATGTACCGGGCAGCCCAACGCGGTACGGGCGGCAGGAACAATGGATGAAGCAGTGGTGCACATCAGCGGCTTCCGGATGGACTTCGGGGCCGTCACCGTCATCCGTGACCTGTCCTTCGACGTCCGGGCAGGCGAGACCTTCGGCTTCCTGGGCAGCAACGGCTCGGGCAAGACCACCACAATCCGCGCGCTGCTGGGCCTCTACGAGCCCACCGCCGGGACCCTCCACATCAACGGGCGGCCGTTCAAACCGGAGCACGGCGGCCGGCTCGGGTACCTCCCGGAGGAGCGCGGCCTCTACAAAAAGGAAAAGGTCATGGACGTCATGACCTACTTCGGCCGGCTCAAGGGGATGGAGAAGCGCTCGGCCCGGCGGTGGTCCCTCGAGTACCTCGAGCGGGTGGCCCTGGCGGACAAGGCCGGTTCCCTGCTGGACAAGCTCTCCAGCGGCCAACAGCAGAAAGTCCAGCTCGGCGTCACCATCATGAACCGCCCCGAACTGCTCATCCTGGACGAACCGACCAAGGGGTTCGACCCGGTCAACCGGCGCCTGCTGATCGAGATCATCGGCGAGCAGAAACAAGCCGGGGCCACCGTGGTGATGGTGACCCACCAGATGGACGAGGTGGAACGCCTTTGCGATCGCGTCATCCTGCTCAAGGACGGCACGGCCGAGGCCTACGGGACCATCGACGAAGTGCAAAACAAGTACGGCGGCCGGATCATCAGGGTCAAGTACACCGGCACCATCCCTCGTTCCCCTCACTACGACGTCGTGCTGGAGGAAACCAACTACGCCGAGTTGAGCATCACCGACACCACCGATGAGGCGGCCATCCTCAAGAACCTCATCGACGCCGGCGTGAGGGTGCGCAGTTTCACCACCACCAAGGTCTCGCTCGAGGATATTTTCATCCGCGTCTACGGCGACCAAAACATCCCCACCTCTTCCCTCCCAGCCGCACCGCCCGCCACCAACGCCTTGGTGGGGGAAGAGGTGTAAGGCCGTGGTCCAGCACAATCTCGGCACCGTCATCGGCTTCGAATTCGTCCGCACCGTAACCAAGCGGCGGTTCTGGATCGGCACCCTGTCCGTCCCCATCATCATGGCGGTGGTGTTCGGGTTGATCTTCCTGAGCAACACCACGACGGACACCGCCTCCCAGGCGCAGAGCTCCGCCGAGTTCACCCTCTCCTACACAGACGCCTCCGGCCTGATCACGCCACAGGACGCCGCCCTCTTCGGCGCTCGGCCGGCCGAGTCCGCCGGCGCCGGCATCCAGGACGTGCAGTCCGGGACGGTGGAGGCCTACTTCGATTTCCCTGCCCGCCCGGATACCGAGGTGGTGCGTGTCTACGGGGCGGACAAGGGGATCTTCGAGAACGGGAAGTACGCCGCCGTCGCCCAAGCCATGCTGACCCGCGCCGTCGAACAGAAGATCGGTTCCGCGGAGCTGTCCACCCTGGCCACCGGCAAGGCGCAGATCGAAACTGTCACCTACGACGGGACCCAGGAATCCGGCGGGCTGGGCTCCGTCATCCCGCCGCTGGTCTTCCTCGTCATTTTCTACGGTCTGATCGTGCTCCTGGCCGGGCAAATGCTCAATTCCACGCTGGAGGAGAAGGAAAACCGCGTCACCGAGATGATCCTGACCACGCTCAAACCAACAACCCTGATCGCGGGAAAGGTGATCGCCCTGTTCGCGATAGGGCTGGTCCAGATGATCGTTTTCCTGTCCCCTATCGTCATCGCCCGGCTGCTCCTCCCGGACCAACTGAGCCCGGCGGTCCTGGACGTGCCACCGCTGATCTTCGACCCGGTCCGGATAACCATCGGCTTCCTTATCCTCATCGGCGGCTTCGCCCTGTTCACCACCACCCTGGTGGCCATCGGCGCGGTGATGCCGACGGCCAAGGAAGCCGGAAATGTCCTGGGCGTCATGATGGCGCTGATCTTCGTGCCGTTCTATGCCGTGGCCCTCGTAGTCTCCGACCCGCACTCCGGGATCGTGCAGATCTTCACCTACTTCCCCTTCTCGGCCCCGGTCACCGCTCTGCTGCGCAACGGCTTCGGTTCCCTGAATTCGCTCGAAGCGGGAATCGTGATCGTAATCCTCTTCGTGGGGGCCACCGTCATGCTCCGCATCGCCGTGCGGCTCTTCCAGTACGGCTCGATCTCCTACACGTCCAAGGTCAACATCCGCACCGCGCTTCGGGCTGGATCGCGGCACGCCGCCTCGGATGCGGCCCCGACGACGCCGGCCCCCTGACGCGGGGCGGTATGCGCCGCGCTGGTGTCCGTCCAGCGGCCGGCGAGGAAGGTCTCGGATTGCCTCCGCCATCGGTTTAGCGTGCGTCATCACGCGCATGCGGCCGCGATCGCCTGGGCCAAGGAAGCCCTTGTCATCCTCGACACCCTGGACCAGGAGCCTGCTACTTCCCCGCCGGCCGCAGCGACGTGATCATCTTCCGGATGTCCTGGTACTCGGGCGTCGACGCGTAAAGCCGCGCCTTCTCCAGGTACGGCAGGGACGGGTCGCCCGGCGTCGTGTTGTTTTCCGGGTTGTAGGCCGCCCCGAACAGGGCGCCGCTCGGCGGCCAGAGGAACAGGTGGAACATGGGGCAGGCCGTGCTGCTCGGCTCTTCCGGCACCATGGTGATTCCGTAGCCGGCAATGGTGGGCGGCGACGCCACCGGAGCCGTGCCAGTTCCCCGGGCCTCGAACACGAAGCGGGGCACCGGGGCGTCAGCGGCACCGCCCTCGGCGAGTGCCTGCAGCGGTTCCGAATCGAACACCACGAACGGGTACTTTTCCGTGCACTCCGCCCCGGTGACGACATTAGTCCGCAGGCTCGCCATCGGCTTGCCGGCCTCGTTGACCACATCGACGAACTCCCCTTCGAGAGGCATCTCCCCGGCGGGGTCCCTGACGGTCCAGCGGGCGGGGAAGTCGAAGGACAGCCCGCCCTCGGACGTCGTGAAGGTCGTCCAGCCCGACGGCGGCGTAGCCGCGGCGGTGCCGGTCCCGAACGACGTGGCGGACGGCGTCGCCGTGCCGGACGATGCCTGCGGCGGAGGCGCCGGCTCGGCCGGCGAACTGCAGGACCCCAACATCAGCGCGAGGCACAGCGCGGCCGCAACCGAGGCCGCTGGCCTTCTTGGCTCCATCCTTGCGCCCGCCGACCGGCCGTCAATCCGCCGCTCGGCTACTTCCCCGCCGGCCGGAGCGAGGTGATCGTCTTCCGGATGTCCCTGTACTCGGCCGTCTCGGTGTAGGACTGCGGAGTGTCCACATGCGGCGGGTTTCCGGGCGTCGTGTCGAACGGATTGTAGACGCCGCCGAACACCGCCCCGCTGGGAGGCCAAGTGAAGAAGTGGAAGATGGGGCAGGCTGTCGGCCCCGAAGGTTCGGGTCCGGAGGTGATCCCGTAGGCAAGGGGGTTCGACTCTGCAGCATCCGTTGCGGTGGGATTGGCGCGGCCTTCGAACACGAAGCGGGGCGTCTGGCCCTGCTGCTCCAACGCCGGCAGTTCCTCGGAATCAATGAGGGAATACGGATACTTCTCGAGGCATTCGGATCCGGTAACCATGTTGGTCCTCAAGGTAGCTATCGACTTCCCGGTTCCAGCCAGGACTTCCACGAAGACACCGCCCGGGGCGGCCTCTGCTGCCCGGTCCTTGACCGTCCATTCGGCCGGGTAGTCGAACGTCAGCTGGCCGTCCGGCGTCGTGAAGTTCTTCCAGTCCGACGCCGTGGGATCCGAGGGAGAGGAAGTCGCCCCGGTCCCGGACGGGGTGGGTGTCGCCGGCGCCGAACTTGCTGTGGCCGACGGGGCAGAGGGCGAACTGGTTTCGGGGGGCGCGCCGGGCGGTGCGCAGGCTGCCAGCAAGAGGGCTGCGCAGAATGCTGCAGACACAGCCCGGCGGGGTGATCCAATTCGGCGCATGTGGCCCTCCCCCTGGGATGCAAGTGGTTCGACAATTCTCGTTTCTTCATGCGCGAAACATAGGGCCATTAGACCCCTTGCCGGAGATAGTGCGAGGACCTCACATTCGGGCAGGCCCGGCGTGACGCTACCCACGTTGACATCAGGGCGATTTCAGTTGCTCGCGGAAGCTTGCTAGAGCTTAACTAATGCAAGAATTCCTTACCCCCGCTATCCCGTTCCTGGCTATGGCGCTCGCCGTCATTGCCGGACTCGTCCTGTCCTGGCTGGTGCGCCGCGTTGTGCTCAGGCTCAACCGCGGGAAGCCCGAGCTGCGGGAGACCTCCCGCGTGGCACGGCTGCCGTTGCGCTTTGCACTCTGCCTGGTTGGCGTCCGGATTGCCCTGGCAATGACCACCGAAGACGTCGAGTGGCGCGGCAATGTGGACCATCTGCTGGTCCTTGCGCTGATCGCTTCGGTTGCCTGGCTGGCCATCGCCCTGCTGCTCATCATCGAGATGATGGTGCTGACCCGCTACCGGGTGGATGTGGCGGATAACCGGCGCGCACGGCGGCTCCGCACGCAGGTCATCCTGGCCCGGCGGATCGGTGTCGCGCTGATCGCGGTGGTGGCTTTGGGCAGCATGATGCTGACGTTCCCGGCGATCCAGGCCCTCGGCGCCGGACTGTTGGCCTCCGCGGGCGTCATCTCAATTGTGGCCGGCCTCGCCGCGCAAACCTCCCTGATCAACGTCTTTGCCGGCATCCAACTCGCCTTCACGGACGCCATCCGGGTGGACGACGTCGTGGTGGTGCAGAAGGAATGGGGCCGGATCGAAGAAATCACCCTGACCTACGTGGTGGTCCACATCTGGGACGACCGCCGCCTGATCCTGCCCTCGACCTACTTCACCACCTCGCCGTTAGAGATCTGGACGCGTCGTCAGTGCTAGGTCTTGGGCTCGGTTGAGTTCTACCTCGACTGGCGCGCCCCCTTCGTGTCGAGGCGGGCGTAGCTGATGAAGGTCCTCGCCGGTAC
>JAODMA010000115.1 GCA_025464545.1 Arthrobacter sp.
GGCGCTTGGGTTCGAAGACGATCACGGGGTCCTGGCAGTCGACGGCCTGCTGGATCATCCAGTAGGCGTCGTGCGCGTTGGACGGGGTGATGATGCGCAGGCCTGCGGTGTGGGCGAAAAGCGCCTCCGGTGACTCCGAGTGGTGCTCAATGGAGCCGATTCCGCCGCCGTAAGGGATCCGGATGACGACCGGCACGGTCAGGTTCCCGTTGCTGCGCGAGTGCATCTTGGCCAGCTGCGTGGTGATCTGGTTGAAGCCGGGGAAGACGAAGCCGTCGAACTGGATCTCGCAGACGGGCAGGTAGCCGCGCAGGGCCAGCCCGATTGCCGTGCCGATGATGCCTGACTCCGCTAGCGGCGTGTCAACAACGCGGTCCGCGCCGAACTCGGCGAGGAGACCGTCCGTGACACGGTAGACGCCGCCCAGGGCTCCGATGTCCTCGCCCATGAGCAGCGACCGGGGGTTGCTGCCCAACGTGGCGCGGAGGCCCTCATTGATGGCCTTGGCTATGGTCATGGTGGTCATCAGTGGGCCGCCCCTGTCTCTGCCTCGGCGGGTTCCGCGCCGTCGGCGAACCCCGCGCTGTATTCCTCGAACCAGGCCAGCTCCTCGGCCACCAGCGGGTGCGCCTCCACATAGGTGTTGGCGAAGGCGGTCCGGATGTCCGGGGTTTCCAGGTCGTGGGTAGTCTTGCGAACATAAGCAGCCAGTTCGTCGCCGTCGGCCCTGACCTGGTCGAAGAAAGCGTCGTCCGCGAGCCCTTCAGCCCGGAGGTACTTTTCGAGGCGCTCGAGCGGATCCTTGGCCCTCCACAGGCTTTCCTCGGCGGATTCCCGGTACTTGGTGGGGTCATCCGCCGTGGTGTGCGCCCCTACGCGGTAAGTGAACGCCTCGATCAGCACCGGCCCCTTACCCTCGCGGGCCCGCTCGAGCGCCCACTCCGTCACCGCGTGCACAGCGATCACATCGTTGCCGTCCACCCGGATGCCTGGGAATCCGTAGCCCTTGGCGCGGTTGGACAGCGGAATCCGTGTCTGGACCGAGCTAGGCACCGAGATGGCCCAGTGGTTGTTCTGACAGAAGAACACGACGGGCGCATTGTAGGAGGAGGCGAACACCATGGATTCGTGGACGTCGCCCTCCGAACTGGCGCCGTCACCGAAGTAGACCACGACGGCGGCGTTCGGCTCGGCCGGCTGGCCCGCTGTTCCGTCCGCCTCCGCGGCCGCAGCCGCGAGCTTCTGGTCCCGCTGGATACCCATCGCGTAGCCGACCGCGTGCGGGGTCTGCGCGGCGAGGACCAGCGTGTACAGGTGGAAATTGGTGTCCTTGGGGTTCCAGCCGCCGTTGGAGACACCGCGGAACTGGCGCAGGAGCTCGGCCAGGTCAACGTTGCGGGTCAGCGCAACCCCGTGCTCGCGGTAGGTGGGGAAGATATAGTCCTGCGGCTGGCTGGCCCTGCCGGAGCCGATCTGCGCGGCTTCCTGGCCGGTCAGCGGCACCCACAACGCAAGCTGGCCCTGGCGCTGGAGGGCGGTGGCTTCCACGTCAAAGCGGCGGATCTTTGCCATGTCGGCGTAGAAACCGCGCAGCTTGGCCGGATCCAGCCGCTCCGCATATTCCGAGAAAACCGGGTCCGTGCCCAGAGTCCCGTCGGGCGCCAGCAACTGCACCATGGGCTCGGCCGGGCCGCCCAGGCGGGCCTCGGCTTCCGCTTCGCGCTGGTCATCCGTTCCGGTTCCGTCGAACTCGGTAGCGGGCAGATGTGTGGCGCCCATACCGTCTCCTTGCTTGCCGCATCCGAAGTCGCCGCAATCGCTGGGATATATGCCCGACCGGGAATACATTCCGGATCGGGCATATATTTTGGCTTACTCGTCCTTACTTTATCCGCAGGGCCCGGCCCGCGGGCGCCATGTTAAGCGCTAGGAACGCTGTGGGGGTTTTGTATAGATCGCACAGAGTTCCAGAAAGCGGGTGTTGGCCTCGACCTCGCCGATGCTGACCCGAACCCCTTCGTCCCCGAAGGCGCGCACCGAGAGGGCACGTTCCCCCGCAAGGGCGGCGAATTCCGCACTGTTGGAGCCGAGATTGAGCCAGACAAAGTTGCCCTGCGCCTCCGGAACAAACCAACCCAGCTCCCGGAGCCCAGCCGTCACGCGGTCGCGTTCGTCCACCAGGCTTTGTACCCTTTCTACAACGTCGTCAATGTGCTGCAGCGAGGTCACCGCCGCGAGTTCGGCGATCTGGGAGACGGCGAAGGGGGTGGCACTGACGCGCAGGTGCTGGGTGAGGTCGGGGTTGGACACGCTGTAGCCCACCCGCAGTCCGGCCAGGCCGTGGGCCTTGGAGAAGGTCCGGAGCACAACGACATTCGGGTACTTGCGGTACATCTCGATGCCGTCAACGGCGTCATCGGCGCGGACAAACTCCTGGTAGGCCTCATCGATCACCACGACGACATCCGACGGCACGGTCTGGATGAACCGCTCGGTTTCCTTGGACGTCAGGACCGGCCCGGTGGGGTTGTTCGGCGTGCAGAGCAGGATCATCCTGGTGCGGGCCGTCACCGCGGCCGCCATGGCCTCCAGATCATGCCGCCCGTCCGGGGTGAGCGGGATCCGGACACTCTCCGCGCCCGCGAGCCCGACGCAGATCGGGTAGGCCTCGAATGAGCGCCAGGCGTAGATGACCTCGTCCGGCTTGCCATCGTCGTTCTGTCCGGCGAAAGTGGCCAGCAACTGGTTCAGCGCCCCGAGGCTTCCGGCGCCGGCGACGATGTCCTCCGCGGGAACGTCCAGGAACCCGGAAAGCGCGCCGCGCAGTCTGCTGCTCAGCGGATCCGGGTAGCGGTTGAAGTCGGTCTGCGCCGCGATGGCCTGCTGCACTGCAGGGATCGGCGGCAGGGGGTTTTCGTTGGAGGAAAGCTTGTAGCTGACCAGGCCGTCGACGGGGACGGGCGGTTTGCCGGCCGCATAGCGGGGAAGCAGGTCTACCACCGGGCGGGGTCGGACGCCCCCGCCCGGGTTCTCTGATGAAGTCATGCCAACTAGCCTACTTCCCGTCTCTGCCACCGCCGGTGGCGATATGACAGCATGGGGGCCATGCGCTCATTCATTGTTCGGGTCATCATCAACGGGCTGGCCCTGGGAATCGCGAGCTGGCTCCTCCCCGGCCTGGATATTTCCACCTCGGCGACGACTGCCGCGGTCGGGAACAGCGGCGTCACGCAGGGCACAGACACCATCGGCATCGTCCTGGCATATCTGTTCATCGGCTTGATTTTCGGGGTGGTAAACGCGCTCGTCAAGCCCGTCGTCAGCCTGCTGTCGCTGCCGCTCACCATCCTGACGCTGGGCCTGTTCACCGTTGTCATCAACGCGGCGATGCTCTACCTGACGTCGTGGCTGAGCAGCTACACCCCCGTGCACTTCACCATCGACTCCTTCTTCTGGACGGCGGTCCTGGCGGCCATCATCGTCACGGTGATCTCCCTCGTGGCCGGCCGGCTGGCGGGCGCCGGGAGGCGCTGAGCGGCGCCACGGTCAAACCCCTGCGTTCCGGGGGCCAATACCGGCATGCTTCCCGGCGAGCCTCCCGCCCGGCTTCCCGCCGAGGTTCCGGTCGGGTTTCCCGTCCGGCCGGGGGCCTGGAGGGTCCACCCGGCGGTTGCCGGGTTGCGGGGGCAGCGCCTCACGCCGGAGCGAAAACCGGGTGACCGTGGCAGGACCACCGCTCCCCACCACCGCGGCGAGAGCCGCAACGGAGGTCCGCAGCGACAGGTCCTTACTTCCGGCGACGGCTTCCGCTCCGGCAGCGTAATTGCCGAGCCGGTGACCGGGACCCAGGCCGAAGTCAGCCAAGGCCGGAACGTCCAGCGCGTTGGTCAGCGTCACAGTCACCCGGTCCCTGGTGTCGGGGCCGGCCAGCCCGTCCGCCCCCGGCACCCAGTCCTGCTCGTGCTCCAGATGCAGGCTGCTGATCCCCGGCTCCGGAGTGATGCCACCCACGGGTGAACCCGCCGTCAAGACGAATTTCAGGTCGAATTCGGCCAGGAAGGCCTTGTCCTGGCCGAGGTTCATGGCGTGGATCCCGCCCTGGCTGTAGCCCACGGCAGCGAGGGGCTGCCCTGCTTCTGCCCCGGCCGCGCGGAGGGCCTGCCGGATGGCCGCCGTCGTCTCCGCCGATCCGTACCCCAGGCCCTCAACGATGCCTCCGGCGTCGAACGGGTTGGTGCCGGCGGGCGCACCGTCCAGCTGCGTTCCGGGAATGACGACCAGCCAGGCCGGCCGGCTTCCCCCGTCGAGCCTCAGGACCTCAATCTCGCCACTGGCGCCGCCCACCGCGCCGGCTCGGAACAGCAACCCCGCCGGGGAAACGTCCACCTGCTCCTGCCTGGTTTCCGCCCCGGTGATCCGCACCGGTCCCGGCAGCAGCCCAGCCAGCCCCGTCTCCGCACCCAGTCCCCGAACCAGTTCCCGGACCCCGGGAGGACCGCCGGACGTCCCCAGTTCCCGGGCGCTGCCGGCAGGAAGGCCCAGCAGCAGCGCCAGCCTGCCGGTCGCCAGGGCCACCTCATCCTCCAAAACGTCGCGGGCAGTCAGCGCCGGAAGGCCGAACAGGCCCCACAGCGGTCCATAGCCGGGGCCGAACCGGCCGATCCGCAGGAGCAGGCTATTCCGCGCTTCCGTGAACTCGTACTCCCGATGGCTCGCCCTGACGTCACGGCAGAGTCTCTCCAACTCTTCCCGGACCCGCCCCAGGGCCCGGGATCCTTCCCCGGCGGCGATGATGGCGTTGCTGCCGCTGGTGTAGGAATCGGCCTGGTAGGGGAACAGTTCCCGTCGCACCGCGTCCACCTCTACCTCAAGGGAGGCGAGCTGCCGCACCAACCCGTCGAGGGCCGCTGCTCCGGCCAGCAGCTCCTCGAACTGGAAAGTGAGCCCACCGAGCCCACCGCGGATCCGGAGCATCCCGTCGTCGGCGGGGGCCGAGGGCCGGGGCGCTGTACCGGAATCTGCCGGAGCGGACTCGGCCATCAGGAGCCCGGCAGACCGGAGGAGAGCACCACGTTCTGGGCGTGCCGGAGCACGATCGCCCCGGCGTCCTGCAAGGTATCCCGGCTGCGCCGCAGCGATGCGGCTTGCAGGGACAGCGCGGCCCGGTAGGCGCGCCCGGCGGGCGACTGCCAGCCCCGCAGCTCGATCCGGGTCAGTTGCGACAGCAAGGCCTCCGCCTGGTCTGCGCACGCAGCCAGCCGCGCGGCGAGCAGCTGGACTTCGTAGCTGCGCGAGGCGCACGCCCCTGCATCCTCGGCCGTCAGGCTGCTACTCGCCGTGCCGCTGCGCGCCGTTCCGTTATTTCCACTGCCGGCTAGTCCCGTGATCATGACACGACGCTACGACCCGCGGAATGCCCTCCGAAGATCCCCGCACGACTATGTGGACAAGTGCCGGACCGGGGGCAAGCGGCCGGCGGTCCCGCTCGGGCACACCCCCGTGCGCCCCCCCGGCGACGCCCCCTAAGTCACACGGATCAGGTGCACTTAAGGCACGGCGCCACTTCGTGAAAGAATCGGGTCATGCCTGAAACTGCCGCCACAGCTGATATCCGCACGCCGTCAGGACGCCTGGCCCTCGCCGCGTCTTCACCCCAGATCGCGCTCGGCCCGCTTGACGGCCGGTACAAGTCCGCCGTCGCGCCGCTGGTCGATTACCTGTCCGAAGCGGCTCTGAACCGTGACCGGGTGGCCGTCGAAGTGGAATGGCTCATCCACCTGACCAGCAACAACGTCCTGCCCGGCGCCGGACCGCTGACCGCTGACCAGCAGGAGAAGCTGCGCGCCATTGTCACCGAATTCGACGCCGATTCGGTGCGCGAACTTGCCGACATCGAGGCCGTCACGGTGCATGACGTCAAGGCCGTGGAGTACTACATCGGCCGCCGCTTGGCCGACGTCGGCATCGAACATCTGACCGCCCTGGTGCACTTCGGCTGCACCTCGGAGGACATCAACAACCTTTCCTACGCGCTCGGAATCAAGGGCGCAGTGGAGAACGTCTGGCTGCCGGCCGCCCGGAACCTCGTAGCGCAGATCAGCACCATGGCCGAGGACAACCGCGCCGTGCCAATGCTCTCCCGCACCCATGGCCAGCCGGCCACGCCCACCACGCTGGGCAAGGAGCTGGCTGTCTTCGCGCACCGGCTCACCCGCCAGCTGGACCGGATCGGCAAGACCGAATACCTCGGCAAGATCAACGGCGCCACGGGCACCTACGCGGCCCACGTCGCCTCCGCCCCGGGCGCCGACTGGCAGCAGGTCGCCAAGTCCTTCGTCGAGGGGCTGGGCCTGAGCTGGAACCCGCTGACCACGCAGATCGAAAGCCACGACTGGCAGGCCGAGCTTTACGCCGACCTCGCACGGTTCAACCGGATCCTGCACAACGTCTGCACCGATATCTGGAGCTACATCTCCATCGGTTACTTCGCGCAGATCCCGGTGGCCGGCGCCACCGGATCCTCGACCATGCCGCACAAGGTCAACCCGATCCGCTTTGAGAACGCGGAGGCCAACCTGGAGATTTCGTCCGGGCTGCTGGATGTCCTCGGTTCCACCCTGGTCACCTCCCGCTGGCAGCGGGACCTCACCGATTCCTCCTCGCAGCGCAACATCGGCGTCGCCTTCGGGCACTCGCTGCTGGCCATCTCCAACGTGGCCAAGGGTCTGGACCGTCTCGACGTCGCCGAAGACGTGCTGGCCGGGGACCTGGACACCAACTGGGAAGTCCTCGGCGAGGCCATCCAGATGGTGATGCGGGCCGAGGCCATCGCGGGCGTCGAGGGCATGGAGAACCCCTACGAGCGGCTCAAGGACCTTACCCGCGGCCGGCGCGTCGACGCCGCCCGGATGCAGGAGTTTGTCCAGAGCCTCGGGCTCTCCCCGGACGCCGAAGCCCGGCTGCTGGCGCTCACCCCCGGCAAGTACACCGGGATCGCGGACGAGCTGGTGGACCACCTCAAATGAGGCTGCTGCTCATCCGGCACGGCCAGACGCCCGGCAACGTCCTGGGCCAGCTGGATACCGCGCACCCGGGACCGGGGCTGACCGAACTCGGGGAGCGGCAGGCCGCCGCCCTGGCGCGGTCCCTGACGAATGAGCAGATTGACCTCCTCTACGCCTCC
>JAODMA010000175.1 GCA_025464545.1 Arthrobacter sp.
GAGCAGGTGGCGCTGAAGCTGGGCCGGGGCCTCTCGCTCGAGGACCTGGACGGGCTCCTGCTCGCGTACAGTTCCAACCAATCGCATGCGGACCGGGTCCGGGTGAACTTCCTGCTCAGCAAGCGGGAGCCGGCTGATGTCAGCGCCTGGCAGCTGTTGCACGGGATCGCGACAGCGGTGCGGCCCGTAGTCGTGCCGGCGAACGAAGAGCTGGGCATGCTCGGCAGGGTCTGCGTCCCGCTACTGGTGCGTGGTTTCCGGGTGGGTTACCTGTGGGTCCAGCTCGACGCCGAGGAGCCCAATGCCACGTCGGTGCTGGCCCGCCTGCCCGAGGTGGCCCCCGAAGTCGAGCAGCTCTCCGCCTTGTTGCTGGATTCCAATACTGCCGAATCGGAGTTCCGCCGCCGCCGCGAGCAGGAGTTCCTCGCCGCCTGCCGGGGCGAGTCCAATGCGGTCGCTGCCGTGGCTGGCTGGAAGGAAGTGCAGGGACGCGGGCCTTGGCAGCTGGTGACGGTGCTCGACGCCGACGGCTGGGCCGAGGGATCGGACCCCATTGCCTCCACCCTGATCCACCGCTCCGCCGCGCTGCAAGCCACGATCGGCGTGGACGCGGCCCTGTTCAGCGCCGGCACTGAAACCCACGCCGTGGTGTTGTTCAAGGAATCCACCGGCCGGGCGAACCATGCCCAGGTCCTGGTCCATTACCAGCTGGAACTGGCCAAACGCTCCGGCCGGCCGGTCCGCCGGATCATCCTCGGCACTTCCGAGGGCATCACCAAACCACGGGAACTGGCCGAGGCATACCGGCAGTCCCGGCAGGCAGCGCAGGCCGCGGCGGTGGACCCCCAGCTGGGCGAACTCGTCGACTCCCGCGCCACCGGGCTTTACCAGCTGCTGGCCTCCGCCGGCGGTGGTGCAGGGGCCTGGGCGGATTCCGGCTCGGTCTATTTCCGCCTCCTGGAGGACCAGGACCGGAACGGGGAACTCCTGCCCGTACTCGAGCTGTTCTATGACAACGACGGATCGGTCCAGGAGGTGGCCGACAAGCTGCACCTGCACCGGAGCAGCATCTACAACCGCCTGGGCCGGATCCGGCAGCTCCTGGGCGTGGATCCGCTCAAGGGGATGGTCCGGCTGGAACTCCACGCGGCGCTCAAGGCGCGACGCTGGGCGGCACGGCCCAGAATCTGACGGGCGGGGACCTAGCCGCCGTGGCCCTCCCGTTTGGGGCTCTCGGCGTCCAGGGTATGGTCGGCTGCGGACCGGGCGGCCTCGCCGGCGGCGTCCCGGCGCGTTGCTTCCCGCGCTGTCTCCTCGCGCCTTCGGCGCGAAATCCGGCTATCCATCCACATGGAGACGGCCACGAAGGCGACGCAGCTGGACATGAAAGTGGCCGTGTTGTTCAGGCCCATGGCGGTTCCGAGGATGCCGGTGAGCACCATGGCGGCTATGCCGGCCACGATATGCCACCCTCTGAACTTACCCACGATTCAAGCGTAACCCCGGCCTTCTCCGCGTTTCCGCGCCGGGCCGCGATCGTTGCTTGATCCTTATCACGGCTTCACGAACCATCCGTGGCGCCGTCATGCTCCGCGCCCGCGGCTCCGTCGGCAGTACTGTTCTTCTTCTGCTTTTCGAGCCAGGCCATGATGTCCGCCAGCCTGATGCGGCGGTGCGTGCCCCGGTATTCCACCGGTATTTCGCCCCGGTCCGTCATATTCCGCAGGTAGGTGTGCGAGATGCCGGCCAGCTCTGCCGCCTTCGAGGTGGTCAGCATTTCCTCGACGCTGCTGACCGTGACCGCCTCGCCCCGGCTGAACCGGCTGAGCAGATCGACGACGGCGTCCCGCGCCTGCGGCGGCAGGCGGTGCACCGTGCCGTCCACGAAAACCGTGATGTCGTCGCTGCCGTTCAGGGCGTACTGGAGTTTCTGCGCGTCCTCGGCCGGAAGGCCGGCCGTCACCCGGGGAGCTATCAGTGCCATGGAGTGCATCCTAGCGCCCCGGGTGGAGGCTTGCGCTGCCTCTGCCTGACCGCGGCGTTACAGCCCCAGCTCCTCAAGCACCGGGAGCTTCTCCCGGACCCACGCCCGCGCCTCCGTCGCGCTCGGCGCGGAGAGGGCCAACTTGGCAAGCTCCTGCGCCTCGGCGAGAGTGACGGTCTTGAGTACGGCGGACACGGCCGCGATCGACCGCGCCGTCATGGACAACGTGGTGACGCCAAGCCCGGTGAGGACGACGGCGAGGGCAGGGTCCGCCGCGGCCTCGCCGCAGACACCCACCGGCTTGTTGTGGCCCTCCGCGACGGAACCTTCGACCGTCAGGCCGACCAGCCGGAGCACGGCGGGCTGCCACGGGGTGTTCAAGGCTGCAAGCGGTCCGAGCTGGCGGTCCGCCGCCATGGCGTACTGGGTGAGGTCGTTGGTGCCCAGGCTGGCGAAGCCGACCTCGCGGAGGATGGCCTCGGCGGTCAGGGCCGCGGAGGGGACCTCCACCATGACGCCGGGGGTCTTGATCCCGGCCTCAGCGCACATACTGGCGAACCGGGCGGCTTCCGCCGCCGTGGAGATCATCGGCGCCATCACCCAGACGTCCGCCTCGGATTCCTGCTCCGCCCGGGCAATTGCCTGCAGCTGGCGTTCCAGTACGCCGGGGGTGGTGAAGTCGGTCCGGTAGCCGCGGACGCCGAGGGCCGGGTTCGGCTCGGTGGCGTCGGTCAGGAAGGGCAGGGGCTTGTCCGCTCCGGCGTCGAGGGTACGCAGCACCACCTTTTTCCCCGGGAAGGCGTCGAAGACGCCCTTGTAGGCGGCTGCCTGCTCGTCCACGGTGGGCTCGGTATCGCGTTCCAGGAAGCAGAACTCGGTCCGGAAGAGGCCCACGCCCTGCGCGTTGAGCGCGGCGGCGGCGACGGCATCCTTGGCTCCGCCGACATTGGCGAGGAGCGGCACAAGGTGACCGTCCGCCGTCGCACCCGTGCCGTCAAACTCGGCCAGCAGCGAGGCGGTGGCGGCCCAATGGGCAGCGGCTGCCCGCTCGGATTCGCCCGGGTCCACCGTGATGAGGCCGGCGGCGCCGTCCACGTACACCTCGGTGCCGTCGGGGAGTTCATCGACGCCGGCGGCAGCCACGACGGCGGGCAGGCCCAGGGAACGGGCAATGATGGCGGTGTGCGACTGCGGCCCGCCGCCGGCGGTGAGCAGCGCCAGGACCTTCTCGGGGTCCAGGGTCGCCGTGTCGGCGGGAGCGAGATCCTCGGCGATCAGGATGAACGGCGTGGCGGAGGTGGGGATGCCGGGGGCGGGAACTCCCCGCAGTTCGGCTACGATCCGGGCGCGGACGTCCAGGACGTCGGTGGCGCGCTCTGCCATGTAGCCGCCCAGGTTGTGCAGCATCTCCGAAACGGAGGCGCCGGCCTCCCAGATGGCCCGCTGGTTGGAGGTCCCGCGGCCGATCAGCTTGGCGGCGCTCTTCAGGAGCATGGTGTCCGTGGCCATGAGTGCCGTCGCCTCCAGGACTGCCTTCCCGTCGCCGCTGACAGTCTCGGACCGGGCCTTGAGCTCGTCGTGGACTGCCTTAGCAGCCGCTTTCAGCGCAGCCGTCGCTTCCTCCGCCGTGCCACCGGCCGGCAGTTGCTCGCCGGCCGGGGGCTCGCTGATGGGTTTGGGCATCTGGCGGATGGTGCCGATGATGCGGCCGGGGCTGACGCCTACGCCTGGGAAGTTCTGCACTGAAGGTCCTCATTCTCTGCCGTGGCCGGAGGCCGGTTCAGGCGCCGCCGCTGATCCGTTAGATCCTGTGTGCAAGTGGCTGACGGCTACGTCAATCGGGGGATCGCGGCACCTGAAAAAATTGTAAGTGATGCACTTCATATAGCACTGCTATAGGTGCTAGGGTAGCGGTTATGAGTTTCGATGGCCAGCTTCCGCCTAAGCTGCGACTGCTTCGAGCAGCCGCCGAGTTGCTGGCCAACTCAGCCGGGGGGGCCGTGTCCACCCGCCAGATCACCAAGCTGGCGGGGGTGACTGCCCCCACCCTTTACCACCACTTCGGTGACAAGGAAGGGCTGTTCGACGCCGTCGTCGCAGCCGGTTTTGAGGAGTACGTGGCGGACGAACGCGACTTCGCGCCGTCCGGACAGCCGTTGGAAGATATCCGCCGGATGTGGGACAAACACGTGCAGTTCGGCCTCAAGCAGCCGGAACTGTACCTGGTCATGTTCGGCAATATCCGTCCTGAGAGCCGTCCCGTCATCGTCGCCGATGCCGAAGCGCTCATGGAGGAGCTGCTGAACAAGGCCGCCGTCGCAGGTCAACTCAACGTCCCTCCCCGGGAAGCGGCCAGGAGCATCCTGGCGGCCAACGTGGGAGTGACACTCATGCTGATCGCGGAAAAGGTGCCCGAGCGGAACCTCGAGCTCTCCACCATGACCCGTGACGCGATGATCTTTGCGGTTTCCACGGACCAGACCCGGGACAACGGTGCTGAAAATTCGGGGAAATCCTCGGTGGTAGTAGCGGCCATCGCGTTGAACGCGGCTCTTCAGGGGTCCCACTCGGACCAGCTCTCCAGCTCGGAACTCAAGCTGTTCCTTGAATGGCTCCACCGAATCTCTACCAGCTCCACCAGCTAGCTCGTCGAAATCATCGGATCATCCTGCGCAGCAGCAGGAGTCACGGTTAGGAAATCACATGGCAACAGAGACAGTTGCAAAACCCCGTACCAGCGTGCGGGTGGGCGTCCAGAAGTTCGGGACGTTCCTGTCCGGAATGATCATGCCCAACATCGGAGCGTTCATCGCTTGGGGCCTCATCACCGCGCTCTTCATCGAGAAGGGGTGGATACCAGTACCGGTCCTCGGCGGCTTCGGCACCAACGCCGAGGGAGTGCCGAACGTTGGCCTCGTCGGCCCGATGATCACCTACTTGCTGCCCCTCCTGATTAGCTACACCGGCGGCAAGATGGTGTACGGCCACAGAGGCGGCGTCGTTGGCGCTATCGGCACCATGGGCGTCATTGTCGGCGCCGGTATCCCGATGTTCATCGGTGCCATGATCATGGGCCCCCTCGGCGGCTGGACCATGAAGAAGATCGACGCCATCTGGGACGGGAAAATCCGCCCCGGCTTTGAAATGCTGGTGAACAACTTCTCCGCAGGCATCTGGGGCGCCCTGCTGGCCATGCTCGGGTTCTACGGAATTTCCCCGCTGGTCACGGCCTTCAGTACGGCCGCCGGCAACGTGGTCCAGTTCCTGGTCAGCAACGGCC
>JAODMA010000049.1 GCA_025464545.1 Arthrobacter sp.
GTGCAGGCGGCAAGTTCAGGCGGCTGTGAGCTGCGGCGCGTTCCGGCTACTGACTGCCAACGGGCACGGGAATAGAATGGCGGACATCCGTCCCGACGATGTGCTGGAGCCCTGATGAAATCCAACGAACTGCTGCTGGACGCCTTTGGCCGGATCCGGGAGACGGTGGAAGCCGTTCTGGAAGGGGCCGACGGCGAGTCCCTGGTCCGCCGGCCGGCGGACACCGGGAACTCGATTGCGTGGCTGGTCTGGCATCTGGGCCGGGTGGAGGACGCGCAGGTGGCCTCCGCCGCCGGCCTGGACCAGGTCTGGACCTCGCAGGGGTTTGCCGAGCGGTTCGACCTGCCGCTTTCGAAGCGTGACACCGGGTACGGTCATTCGAGCGAGCAGGTCGATGCTGTGAAGGCCCCGCCGGCGCTGCTGCTCGAATACTACGACGCCGTTCACCGGCAGACGGTGGAGTTTCTGCAGACCCTCGGCGACGGGGACCTCGACCGCATCGTTGACACCCGCTGGGACCCGCCCGTCACCCTCGGCGTTCGGCTGGTCAGCACAATTGCCGACTGCCTCCAGCACGTAGGGCAAGCCGCGTACGCCAAGGGCCTGAGCCGCGGGCGCACGTAGGGCGCACTTGGGGCGCGCGGGGTCGGGGCGGACCTCAGGTGTACATGAGGGAGCCGGGTGTGGTGAGGAGTTCGCCGGTTTCCAGCCAGGTTTTCAGCCCGGAGAGGATCATCGGCCAGCCGCCGTAGAGCTGGTCGTTGGCGCCGTCGCGGAGCTGGTCGTGGGTGACGGTGAGGTGGCAGGAATCGTCGCCCACCGGCTCGATCTCCCACGTGATGCGCGTGGTACCTTCGGCCTTGACGTCGTCGCCCCACAGCGCGCGCATGGTCTGGACGAGCTTCCGGGGCGGGTCCACTTGAACGTTTTCGCCTTCGCCCAGGAGGCCTCCGCCGTTGGGTCCCATCTCGAAGCGGCTGCCCGGCGTCCAGTCCGAGCTGATGTTCATGCCGAACTGGTACTTGCTGCGGATCTCGCTGTCCGTGATGGCCTCCCAGAGCCGTTCCGGGGTGGTCTTGATATAGATCTCGAAAATCTTTTCCATGGGACTTTCCAATCTGGTTTTGAGGTCGCTGAGGCCAGCGGCCCATGGTTCGGCATATTTGCTCACCCAGCGGTCGTGGACCAGCCGGATGGGCACCGGATTCAGGAAGTGGAGTTTCTCGCGACCCCGACGGCGGGTCACCACCAGGCCGGCTTCCTCCAGGACCCTGAGGTGCTTCATCACGCCGTAGCGGGTCATCTTGAAGCGGGCTTCGAGGGCGTGGAGGGTCTGCCCGTCGTTCCGGAAAAGCTCATCCAGCAGATCGCGGCGGGTGGCGTCGGCCAGGGCCTTGAAAACGGCGTCCTCAGTTCCAGAATAGGTGACTGGTTAGTCACATGTCTAGGGATTTCACGGCTTTTGGACAGGCTAGTCCTTGTCACGTCTACGGCGCCGCAGATGCCGGTGGTGCAGCTCGTAGCTGTCGAACACGTCGGAAGACGTGGTTCCTGAGTGGCCGAATTTGCCGCGAAGAACCTCCGCTAGGGCGTCCAGCGCCGCGTGGAGCATCCGTCCGGCGAACTGCAGTTCAGCGTTCTCGCTGCGCTGCGCCTGGGATGCCAGCTCCTGGGCGTAGGTCACTGTGGCCGGCAAGGAGCCGCGTTGGTCGACTTCACGGAAGTAGTAGGTTTCATGGAACGCAAGCAGATCTATGCTCACCGAAGCCACGTTTCCGGCCATTGATTCCAACAGTCCGGCAGCATGCCTGGCGTCCAGCGACAATACGCCCGCCGGACCTGCAGCCTCCCTGAACAGGTTCAGCTGGTGGGCAAGGGCCCGGCGGCGGTTCAGGGCAGGGTACGTCTGCAGGATCCAGGTGACAGTTGCCGTCAGCAGCCCGAAACCGGTAACGGCCTGGAGGGCCACAACCAGCCGGAGCAGCGGATGCGCCGGCACGATTTCGCCGAACCCCACAGTTGAAAGAGTCACAAGGGAGATGTAGAGCGCCTCGGCAAAGTCGCCCCGCTGTGGAACTCCGGCTCCGTGAACAAAGCCGGCCGGCAGATGGGGCAGATAGAGCAGGGCCCATCCGATGGCCGCCAGGCCCGCCCACGCACCAATGACAGCGGCCATGGCCAAAGGTGCTGCGATCAAGGTGCCCCGGCCCCGCAGTTTCCTGGACACGAGCCAGAATCCGCGCATGATCGCCCGGCCTACAGGACCAGAACCGTGCGGGTAAAGGAGCGTACGAAAGACGTCAACGAGCATCAGCAGAACCAGCCCGGTTCCCAAAACCGTCCAGAGCATACCCTCGAAGTCCATGCCTCATCTTATGGGCGGTGCTACTTCACAACGGCGATGGGTATTACGGGACAGGAAGGAGCAGTCGGGGTTTCGCGCCCCAGGGGGCGAGCCATCAGACTGTCCTAATGGAGTGGACGCGTGTGAGGGACTGGCTGATCGGTGCTACGGGGATGGTCCTCTTCCTGGGGGTGATGACCGCGATCCTCTGGTGGGCGGTGAGCGACCCGGCAGGCGGGGGCGAGGCAGGGCCT
>JAODMA010000227.1 GCA_025464545.1 Arthrobacter sp.
ACAGCCCCCGGGCCACGGCCTCGGCGCCGCTGATGAGCTCGGCCGTATAGATAAGGTCGAGGGTCCGGTGCATGCCGAGGCGTTCGGTGAAGTACCAGTGCCCGCCGGAGTCCAGCGTGGCACCGAGTTTGGCGAACGGAGACCCGAACTTGGCGTTTTCCGCAACATAAACGACGTCGGTGGCCAGCAGCAGCCCGAGCCCGACTCCGAGGCAGGCACCCTGCGCGGCGGCGAAGGTGGGCGCCGGGAAAGAACTCATCTTCTTCAGCAGCGGCTGGACGAACCCGCCAAGGTAGGCCCGGGCGTCGTCGCTCTCCGGCGTCACTCCGGCGATATCCCGCCCGGCGCAGAAGGCCCGTCCTTCGCCGTGGAGCAGCAGCGCCCTGACCTCGCCGCGCGCGGCGGCGACAGCGGCGTCGTCGTACGCCTGATCCAGATCCGCCAGCGCCTGCTCGTCCAGCGAGTTCAGCTTGTGCGGCGCATCCAGCACGATCTCGGCAATGCCGTCGGCGATGGAAAGGGAAATCATGGGGCTCCTCGGAATGTGGGGACGGGCTAGACGTCGAAGTCGACGGTGACTTCCGGCGTCGTCGGGTGGGACTGGCAGGTGAGGACATAGCCCTTGTCCAGCTCATCCTGCTCCAGGGCGTAGTTCTCGTCCATCGTGACGGCACCCGTGACCACCTTGGCGCGGCAGGTTCCGCAGACCCCGCCGGCGCAGGCGAAGGGGACATCCGGCCGGACCCGCAGGGCGGCGTTGAGGATGGATTCACGGGCGTGGGTGGGGCTGGTCACCTCGCCCTGCAGTCCGTCCAGCTTGAAGGTGATCTTGAACGTTTCCTTGGACTCGTCAGCGATCACCGGCCGGCCGATGTTCCCCTCCGGGCGGTCCGGCTTGCCCGAGGTGAACAGTTCGAAGCGGACATGTTCGGGCTTGACGCCCCGGGCGGCGAGGGTGTCGCGGCACAACTGGACCAGCTCGAACGGCCCGCACAGGAACCACTCGTCGACGTCGTCACTGTGGATGGCGGTACTCAGCAGCGCCTGCAGCTTCTCGGCGTCGATCCGGCCGCTGAGCAGCGGCGCGATCCGCTGCTCGCGCGAGAGCACGTGGTGCAGGGCCAGCCGCGACGGGTACTTGTCCTTGAGGTCCGCGAGTTCTTCGAGGAACATCACGTCCATCGCAGCCTTGTTGGCGTAGACCAGATCGAAGCGTGTTTCCGGGTGCGCCGCCAGCAGCGTGCGGGCGATGGCGATCACCGGGGTGATGCCGGACCCGGCGGCGATGGCCACGAAGGAGCCGGGCTCCCCCGACAGCTGGCCTGCCAGTTCCTGCGGACGGTTCATCGAGTTCATCACGTTCTGGTCGACCGCTTTGCCGTCGCGGCCGTGCTTGGAGACGAACGCGCCCATCGGGCTCATGACGTCCAAAACGTCACCGGCCTTGAGCTCGGCATTGGCCCAGGTGGAGAACAGGCCTCCCAGGTCCTTTTTAATGGCGACCCGGATCTCACTGCTGCCGTCCGCGAAGCTGCGCGGCTCCGCGCAGATGGAGTAGCTGCGGCGGACCTCGTGCGGCTCGCCGTTCCCGTCCGTCAGGGTGGTGCGCAGGGCCACGTACTGGCCCGGGAGGTAGTCGAACTGCCCGGCCAGCTCGGCGGGCACCGCGAAGGACACCTCGATGGCGTCCGCGGTGAGCCGGCGGACCTCGTCCACGGTCAGGGTGTGGAAGGACGGACGACGGCGGCCGGCGGCCTGCGCCGACTCGGCGGCTGTCTGGCGGACAACGGGCATGGGAGCACCTGTTCCTTACAAAACTTTGAAGTAGTCGAACGGTTCCTTGCAGTCCTGGCACACGTACAGCGCCTTGCAGGAGGTCGAACCGAAGCGGGTGAGTTCCTTGGTGTTCAGCGACGAGCACTGCGGGCATTTCACGGCGAGGCTGAGGCGGACCGGGCCGGAATGGCCGCCGGCGGCTGCGCGGCCTGAGGGCGGGGCGATACCGTACTCCTGCAGCTTGGCCTTGCCGGCTTCGCTCATCCAATCCGTGGTCCAGGCCGGGGCGAGCACCAGCTCCACATGCACGCTCGGGTAACCGGCCGCCTGGAACGCTGCCTTGAGGTCGTCGCGTATCGCGTCCATCGCCGGGCAGCCCGAGTAGGTCGGCGTGATGGTGACCTGGACGGCGGGGACCATGCCGCCGTCGTCGGCGTTGTGTTCCTTCGTCACCCGGACGTCGCGGAGGATCCCGAGATCCTCGATGGTGAGGACCGGGATCTCCGGGTCGCAGACCGTGGCCGCAACGGCCCAGGCCTTCTGCTCCGCGGTGGTTGCCCTGGTTGTGGTCCCTGCGTCCTGTAGGAACATGTCCACGCCGGTCACCAGCTTGCTCCGGGATGCTCCCGGGCCAGCACCTGCATTTCGGCGAGGATGTAACCCAGGTGCTCCGAGTGCCGGCCGCGGCGCCCGCCGCCCGGTGCGAACGGTACCTGCGGCACCTCCAGTTCCGCTTCGGCCAACACCTCACCGGTCAGGCAGTCAAAATCGGCTTTCAGGCTGGACGGTTCGACGGTGGAACCGGCTTCAGCCAGGCGGGCGGTCAGCTCGTCGTCTTCGAAGAGCTCGCCGAGGTACGGCCAGATGAGTCGCAGCCCGTGGATGATCCGGCGGCGGGATTCCTCCGTGCCGAGCGCCAGGCGGAGGATCCACTGCGCGCTGTGGTCGCGGTGGTAGTCCACTTCCTTGACGGCCTTGGCCGCGATGGCCGCGAGTGTGGCGTCCGTAGAATCCGCCAGCCGGCGGTACAGCTCGAACTGGTAGTAGCTGACCACAAACTGGCGGGCAATGGTGACGGCGAAATCGCCGTTGGGTTGTTCGAACAGGTGCGCAGACCGGAACTCGTGCTCGCGGCGGAAGTAGGCCAGGTCATCCTCGCTCTTCGCTCCGCCGTCCCCTTCGAGGGCGCCTCCGGCGTAGCTGAGGAAGGACCGGGCGTGCCCCAGCTGGTCCAGGGCTATGTTCCCAAGGGCCACGTCCTCCTCCAGCTCGGGGGCACGGGAAATCCAGTGGCCCAGCCGCTGGGCGAGGATTAGGGCGTCGTCGCCCAGGCGCAGGGCGTACTCGGCGACGTCCTCGCTCGGCTTGGCGGTGCCGCGGGTCACCGCCAGGGCGATGTCCTCGGGGCGCAGAGCATTGCCGGGAGTGATGCGGGTGGCGCTCGCGGCGCCGTCGCCACTGGCTCCGGCACCGGTGACACCGACGGAAATGTCGCCGTGGCCGCCGGTCTCTTCTTCGACTGCCGTGTTTTCGGGTACGGAACTCACAGGTGCTTCACGCCCTCACTCTTGGTGTAATACGTGGCGTGCCGGTAGTCCTTGCCCTGCGGCGACTCGAAGAAGGACCCCTTCGCATCAGGATCGCTGGCGGCGATGGCGTCGGCCGGGACAACCCAGATGTACACGCCCACGTTGCGTCGGGTGTACAGGTCGCGGCCGTTGCGCAGGGCCATGGCCGCGTCCGG
>JAODMA010000228.1 GCA_025464545.1 Arthrobacter sp.
CGCTTCGCCCGGAAGAACTACTTCTACCCGGACACGCCGAAAAACTTCCAGACCTCCCAGTATGACGAGCCAATCGCATACGACGGCTACCTGGACGTCGAGCTCTCCGACGGCACGGTCTTCCGCGTCGAGATCGAACGCGCCCACATGGAGGAGGACGCCGGCAAGCTGACCCACATGGGCGGCGCCACCGGCCGCATCCAGGGTGCCGACTACTCCCTCGTGGACTACAACCGCTCCGGCGTGCCGCTGGTCGAAATCGTCACCAAGCCGATCCAGGGCGCGGGCAGCCGTGCCCCCGAACTGGCCAAGGCTTACGTGGCCGCGGTCCGCGAGATCGTCAAGAACCTCGGCGTCTCGGACGCCCGGATGGAGCGCGGCAACGTCCGCTGCGACGCCAACGTCTCACTCCGCCCGCACGGCCGCGAACGCTTCGGCATCCGCTCCGAAACGAAGAACGTCAACTCGCTGCGCGCCGTCGAACACGCCGTCCGCTACGAGATCCAGCGGCATGCGGCCGTGCTCGACTCCGGCGAGCCGGTCATCCAGGAAACCCGCCACTGGCACGAGGACACGCGGACCACGACGTCGGGCCGGGCCAAGTCCGACGCCGACGATTACCGCTACTTCCCGGAACCTGACCTGGTGCCGATCACCGCGTCCCGCGAGTGGGTCGAGGAACTCCGTGCCACCCTGCCCGAGCCGCCGGCCGCCCGCCGCAAGCGCCTGCAGGCCGACTGGGGCTACTCGGACCTCGAATTCCGCGACGTCGTCAACGCCGGCGTGATGGACGAGATCGAGGAAACCATCACCGCCGGCGCCACCGCCACGGTGGCCCGCAAATGGTGGATGGGCGAGATCGTCGGGCGCGCCAAGAACGCCGACGTCGATCCCGGCCAGCTCGGCGTCGCACCGGCCACCATCGTCGAACTGAACAAGATGGTCGAGGACGGCAAGATCAACAACAAGATGGCCACCGAGGTCCTCGACGGCGTGCTCGCCGGCGAAGGTACCCCGGCGGAGATCGTCGAAAAGCGCGGCCTGGCCGTGGTTTCCGACGACGGCCCCCTGCTGGAAGCCATCGATGCGGCCCTCGCCGCGCAGCCCGGCGTCGCGGACAAGATCCGCGGCGGCAAGGTCCAGGCCATCGGCGCGATCGTGGGCGGGGTCATGAAAGCCACCCGCGGCCAGGCCGACGCCGGCCGCGTCCGCGAGCTGATCCTGGCGAAACTGGGTGTCGAAGGCTAAAGCCTTAGCCACCTACCAGGTCGGTCATGATGGTCTGCAGTGCTTCGCAGACCATCATGACCGATCTGCGTTTAAGGTTCTCCGGCCGGGCCAGGATGTCGATCCGGCGCCGGGTGCTGATGCCCGCCAGCGGGCGCAGCACAATGTCCGGGTTCAGCACGGGCCGGGCGGTATGCCGCGGCAGCAGGCCGATGACATTCCCCGTCGCCACGAGCCTGGCCACCGTGGAGTAGTCATTGATCCGGTGGACAATGTTCAGTTCCCGGCTGGACACGGCGGCGACGGCGGAGAGCACGTCAGCGGGGGAGTAGCCCGCGTGGCTGGTGACCCAGGGTTCGCCCACGACGTCGTCCGCGGTGACCGCCCGCTGGCCGGCCAGCCGGTGCCCGGCAGGCAGCGCGACATCCAGCGGCTCATGCGCCAGCGGGATCACCGCGACGCGTTCCTCGGGCCAGCGCGGGCTGTGGTCCATCCGGTGTGCCAGGACCAGGTCGTAGCGGGCCGTCAGCGCCGGGAAGTCCTGCTGGGCCACATCCTCATCGGAGAGCAGGATCCGGGGCTGGTCCGGCGCGGCCAGCAGCCGGGCCAGCGGGGCGAACAACGCCTGCCCGGCACTGTGGAAACCGCTGAGGGTCACCGGGGCCACGGGCGAACCGTGGTACGCGCCGATCGCCGTCCGGGCGTCCGCCATCGCGCTGACCACGGCGGCCCCGGCATCCGCGAGAACCTGCCCCGCCTCGGTCAGGACCAGGTTGCGGCCTACCTTGCGGGTCAGCGGAACGTCCACGGACTTCTGCAGGGCGGCGAGCTGCTGGGACACTGCCGAGGGCGTCACAAGCAAGGTCTCGGCCACGGCCTTGACGCTGCCCAAGGCCCCGAGTTCGCGGAGCATCTCAAGCTGGTGGATTTCCATGCCGCCCAGTCTATTCGCAAGGAAATGCTAAATCGTCGATTGAGAAAAATCCGGTTGTGCTAACGCTTTGCAAGGGCTCTAATGGGGTGAGTTGTCCCACACACCCCTCTCCGACGAACCATCACGGTACAGCGGAGTACCAAGCACAGTTAGGAAGGCGGCCATGAAGGCTCTCTACAAGGCCGGCGCCCACGCAGGGTTCGAACTGGTGGACCGGCCGGAGCCGGAAACCGGCCCGGGTGATGTCAAGATCAGGGTGATGACCACCGGAATCTGCGGCACCGACCTGCACATCCAGTCCTGGGACGCCTGGGCCCAGGGCATCATCAACGCGCCGCTGATCGCCGGCCACGAATTCTACGGTGAGGTCGTGGAGATCGGCGAGGACGTCCTGGACGTCAAGGCCGGCGACCGGGTCTCCGGTGAAGGCCACATTGTCTGCGGCATCTGCCGCAACTGCCGCGCCGGTCGCAAACAGATGTGTATCCACACCGTCAGCGTCGGCGTCCAGCGCGACGGCGCCTTCGCCGAATACGTCGTTATCCCGGAAACCAACGTCTGGGTCCACCAGGACCCGTCCGTGACGCCGGAACTCG
>JAODMA010000256.1 GCA_025464545.1 Arthrobacter sp.
GAACTCGGCGTCGACGTCGTCATCGAGTCAACCGGCTTCTTCACCAAGGCGTCCGATGAGCAGAAGCACATCGACGCCGGCGCCAACAACCTCCTGATCTCCGCTCCGGCCTCCGATGAGGACATCACCATCGTGATGGGCGTAAACGACGGTCTGTACGACCCCGCTGCGCACCACATCATCTCCAACGCTGCCTGCACCACCAACTGCCTAGGCCCGCTGGCCAAGGTCATCAACGACTCGTTCGGCATCGAGCGCGGCCTGATGACGACCATCCACGCCTACACGGCCGACCAGAACCTGCAGGACGGCCCGCATAAGGACCTCCGCCGCGCCCGGGCCGCCGCCGTCAACATGGTCCCGACCTCCACCGGGGCCGCCAAGGCAATCGGCCTGGTCCTGCCCGAGCTCAAGGGCAAGCTCGACGGCTACGCCATCCGCGTCCCGGTCCCGACCGGTTCCGCAACCGACCTCACCGTTACCGTGGCCCGCGAAACCACGGTCCAGGAAGTCAACGCCGCCCTCAAGGCCGCCTCCGAAACCGACGAACTCCGCGGCCTGCTGACCTACACGGATGAGCCGATCGTCTCCTCCGACATCGTCGGGGACCCGGCGTCCTCGATCTTTGACTCCGGCCTGACCAAAGTAATCGGCAACCAGGTCAAGGTTGTTGCCTGGTATGACAACGAATGGGGCTACTCGAACCGCCTCGTGGACCTCACGGAGCTTGTCGCAGCCAAGCTGGGCTAGGGTAAGACACATGACATTCCACACCCTCAACGACCTGATCGCTGATGGTGTCCGCGGGCGGTACGTTCTGGTCAGAAGTGACCTGAACGTGCCGCTCGACGGCTCTACAGTGACTGACGATGGCCGCATCAAGGCCTCCCTGCCGGTGCTGGCAAAGCTCACGGACGCCGGTGCACGCGTGCTGGTCACAGCACACCTCGGCCGCCCCAAGGGCGCCCCGGAGGAGAAATACTCGCTTCAGCCCGCCGTGTCGCGGCTGGCCGAGCTTGCGCCGTTCAAAGTGTCTCTCGCGAAGGACACGGTTGGCGGCTCGGCGAAGGAAACCGCCGCGGCGCTGCAGGACGGCGAAGCCCTCGTGCTCGAAAACGTGCGCTTTGACCCCCGCGAAACCTCCAAGGACGACGCCGAACGCGGTGCGTTCGCGGATGAACTGGTAGCCCTGACGGGAACCAACGGCGCCTTCGTGGACGATGCCTTCGGCGCGGTACACCGTAAGCACGCCAGCGTGTACGACGTCGCCACCCGGCTGCCGTCCTACCAGGGCGACCTGGTCCGCACGGAGGTCGAGGTGTTGCGCAAGCTCACCACCGAAACCCAGCGACCATACGTCGTCGTCCTGGGCGGCTCCAAGGTCTCGGACAAGCTCGCCGTGATCGACAATCTGATCGGCAAGGCTGACACCATCCTGGTGGGCGGCGGCATGCTGTTCACCTTCCTGGCCGCCGCGGGCCACAAGGTGGCAGGAAGCCTGCTCGAAGAGGACCAGATCCCGGTCGTGCAGGAGTACCTCAAGCGCGCCGCGGATGCCGGAACCGAATTCGTCGTTCCCACCGACGTTGTCGTGGCCAGCAAGTTCGCCGCCGACGCAGAGCATGAGACGGTCCGTGCCGAAGCGATTGAGGGCAGCAGCTTCGGCAGCAAGGGCATCGGCCTGGACATCGGCCCGGAATCGGCGGCCGCGTTCGCGGGGCGGATCAAGGGCGCCAAGACGGTGTTCTGGAACGGTCCGATGGGCGTCTTCGAGTTCCCGGCGTTTGCCGCCGGCACCCGGGCCATTGCCCAGGCGCTGACGGAAACGGATGGGTTGACTGTCGTCGGCGGCGGCGACTCCGCCGCGGCGGTGCGGACCCTCGGCTTCGCCGATGACCAGTTTGGCCACATTTCCACCGGCGGCGGCGCCAGCCTCGAGTACCTTGAAGGCAAGGAACTCCCGGGCCTGAGCGTCCTGGACCGCTAAGCACTCCAGCCGGCAGCGCGTTCGTCCCGCTTTTCGCGGAGCGCAACTCCACGGGCGCGCCGCCGGCTGTTTCCCTGACTGACTATTTTGATCCGCACCTCTTTTTGGAGACCATGTGACCACGTCAACCAACGGCAAGTTCGACCGCAAGCCCTTCATCGCAGGCAACTGGAAGATGAACATGGACCACGTCCAGGGCATCACCCTCCTGCAGAAGCTGGCCTGGACCTTGTCCGACGCCAAGCACGACTACAGCCGGGTGGAGGTTGCCGTCTTCCCGCCGTTCACAGATCTCCGCGGCGTCCAGACCCTCGTCCAGGGCGATGAGCTGGACGTTGCCTACGGCGGCCAGGACCTCTCGCAGTTCGAGTCCGGCGCGTACACCGGCGACATCTCCGGCCAGTTTCTCGCCAAGCTCGGCTGCCGATACGTCCTCGTGGGACACAGCGAACGCCGCACCATCCACAGCGAGAGCGATGAGGTGCTCAACGCCAAGACGAAGGCCGCCTTCGGCCATGGCCTGACGCCGGTGCTCTGCGTCGGCGAAGGCCTGGAGGTCCGGCAGGCCGGCACCCACGTGGAGCACACCCTGGCCCAGCTCCGCGCCGACGTCGAGGGCCTCACGCCCGAGCAGGCCGCCGACCTGGTGGTCGCGTACGAACCGGTCTGGGCGATCGGCACCGGCGAGGTTGCGGGACCCGAGGACGCGCAGGAAATGTGCGCCGCCATCCGGGCCGAGCTGGCCACGCTCTTCGGCGCGGACGTTGCCGCGAAGACCCGGCTGCTGTACGGCGGTTCGGTGAAGGCCAACAACGCGGCGTCAATCCTGAAGGAACGCGACGTGGATGGATTGCTGGTCGGCGGTGCCAGCCTTGATGCTGCCGAGTTTGCTAATATTGTCAGGTTCGAGAGTCATTTGCTGACGGATTAGTCCGGACACAGCCTGACCCCCGCAATCCAATTCTTCTGAAAGGCCGTCGTGGACGTTCTTCATGTCATTCTGCAGGTCCTCCTGGGCATCACCAGCCTCCTGCTGACTTTGCTCATCCTGCTCCACAAGGGGCGTGGCGGAGGCCTGTCCGACATGTTCGGCGGCGGCATGAGTTCCGGACTCAGCTCATCCGGCGTTGCGGAGCGGAACCTCAACCGCTTTACGGTCATTCTCGGGATCACCTGGGGTGTGGTGATCATCGCCCTCGGCCTGCTCATGCGTTTCAGCACCGGAGCCGATTCCTAGGAATTCTTTCTAAAAATTTCATAAGCGGGCCCTTTCGGCCCTCCCCGCATCGGGAACTCCGAACTACACTGTCGCTCATTGCATGCACCATTCGACCAGTTCAGTAGCCAGGAGTTCCCGATGCTGCATTCCGCTTCCGGATTCAGGGGCATCCGCGTTGGTGCGACCGAAGGGGCCGCGCCCCGGCACGAACCCCTGGACGGTGCCGGTGCACGGCAGCCGCGGATCCGCGTTTCCTACTGGTGCGCCAAAGGACACGAGACTGCACTCGTGTTCGCCCAGCTTCCCGAGGACCAGATCCCCGGAGTCTGGGACTGCCGCCGCTGCGGCTGCACCGCCACCCGCAACGAGGCCCGGTTCGCCCTTGAGGAGAGCCCGGTGGAGGGTTTTAAGAGCCACCTGGAATATGTTAAAGAAAGACGCTCCAGCCAGGACGCCGAAGACGTGCTGGCTGGAGCTCTGGAGCGATTACGAGCCGGAGGGACCCTTCCGGACTAGCTGCGACGGGACCCGTGCGGCCGCGTTTTCGTCGATCAGCCACAGGGTTTCGTTCCGGCCGCGGGGACCGGCAGCCGGAACCTGCACCGGATTGGCTCCGGCGAGTGCCAGCCCCACGGCTCCGGCCTTGTCCTCGCCCGCCACGACCATCCACACTTCCAGGGCCGTATTGATGGCCGGCAGGGTCAAGGAGACGCGGCCCTGCGGCGGCTTGGGTGAATTGCGGACGCCCACCACAGTGCGCGCCTTCTCGCGGATTCCCGCCTGTTCGGGAAACAGGGACGCCACATGCGCATCCGGTCCCACGCCCAGCAGGACGATGTCGAAGCGGGGGAGCGTGCCGGGGTTTTCCGGCCGGTCATCCGACATGTCGGCGGCGTGCTCGGCCGCTGCGGCATCGGCGAGCCGACGGGCATAGTCCTCAGCGGCCTCTTCCGGGGTGCTGAATTCGCCCGCAGCCCCCGGAACGTGTACCCGGGCGGGGTCTACGGGGATATGCGCGAGCAACGCCTGCTGCGCCTGGCGCGCGTTGCGCTCGGCATCGTCGGCGTCGACAAAGCGTTCATCGCCCCACCAGAAATTTACCTTGGACCAGTCGACGGCGGGAGCAGCCGGTGACTCCGCAACAGCCTTAAGTGAGCCGATTCCCATTGTGCCGCCGGTAAGCACCACCGTCGCCTCGCCGTGCTTGTCCTGGATATCCACTAGTTTGGTTATCAGCCGGGCCGCGATCGCGGCCATCAGAACAGACGAGTCGGGATGGATGCTTACTCTGGGATCAGCGCTCACTGGGTCGGACACTCCTTAGATTTGTGCGTGGAAGTCCCATAGTAATCACTTCGCCGAACACTTCGTCCGGATCCAGCCGGCGGAGTTCCTCGGCCAGGCAGTCCTTGAGGTTCCGGCGCGGCAGCGAGATGCGCTGTGTGGGCTGTCCGGGCTGCGTCAGCTCAGCCACCGTAAGCGCCGGGCGGAACAACTGGATGTCACCGCCGCTGCGGCTGATGCGCACCCGCCGGATGCCCGTGCCGGCAGGATCCGCCACGATCGTCACCGGAACGTCCAGTGCGAGCGTGAGCCAGGCCGCGAGCAGGATGGTGCTGGGGGAGTCGGAGGCGCCTTCGACGGCGACGGCCGTCACCGGTGACTCGTCCACCTGGTCCAGGGCCGCGGCGAGCTGGATGCGCCAGTTCGTCAGCCGGGTCCAAGCGAGGTCCGTGTCGCCGGCCTTGTAGGTCCGCCGGATGTTGTCCAGGGCAGCCTGCGGTTCCGGTTCGTTGGCCGAATCGGTGATCCGACGGTGCGCGATGCGGCCGATCGATGTCTCGCAGGCGTTGTTCGGGGCTCCGTGCGGCCACCAGGCAACGATCGGCGCGTCCGGCAGCAGGAGCGCAGCGACGAGCGACTCGCTTTCCTCCGCGAGTTCGCCATAGCCGCGGAGCAGGATCACCTCGGAGGCGCCGGCGTCGCCTCCGACCCGGATCTGGGCATCCAGATGGGTCGGTGCCGCCGCTCCCGCGTCGGCGAGCACGATAATCCGGCAGGGGTGTTCCCGGCTGGCCTCGTTCGCGGCCTCGATCGCTTCCTCCTCCAGCCCGGACTTGGTGACGACCACGAGGGTCAGGACCCGGCCCAGGGCAATGACGCCGCCCTGGTCACGAAGGGCCATGATCTCCTTGGATACCTTGGAGGTCGTTGTGTCGGGAAGATCTACGATCATGGCCTTCTCCAGGTTCGCTCGTCGCGGGCAAGCAGCTCGTCGGCGGAGGCGGGGCCCCAGCTTCCAGGCGCGTAGGGCTCAGGCTGTTCATCGAGGCCGGCCCAGTACTCCTCAAAGGGGTCCAGGATTTTCCAGGACAGTTCGACTTCCTGGTGCCGGGGGACCAGCGGCGGCTCGCCCAGCAGCACGTCCAGGATGAGCCGCTCGTAGGCCTCGGGGCTGGATTCTGTGAAGGAATGGCCGTAGCCGAAGTCCATGGTGACGTCGCGGACTTCCATCTGCGTGCCGGGGACCTTGGAACCGAACCGGATCGTGACGCCCTCATCGGGCTGGACCCGGATGACCACCGCGTTCTGACCGAAGTCATCCTCGGCGTGGTCCCTGAAGAGCAGGTTCGGGGCGCGCTTGAACACCACGGCGATCTCCGTCACGCGCCGGCCCAGACGTTTGCCGGCGCGCAGGTAGAACGGCACGCCGCTCCAGCGGCGGGTGTGGATGTCCACCCGGATGGCTGCGAACGTCTCGGTATTGGAGTCAGCCGGGATTCCCTCTTCCTACAAGTATCCGAGGACCAGCGCGCCGCCCTGCCACCCGCCGGTGTACTGCCCGCGGGACGAGTGCGTGGACAGGTCGTCCGGCAGCCGGACGGCCGCGAGGACCTTCTCTTTTTCGGCGCGGAGGTGGTCGGCGTTGAAGGAGATGGGCTCCTCCATGGCGGTCAGCGCCAGCAGCTGCAGCAGGTGGTTCTGGATGACGTCGCGGGCTGCGCCCACGCCGTCGTAGTAGCCTGCCCGGCCCCCGGTACCGATGTCCTCGGCCATAGTGATTTGGACATGGTCCACGTAGTTGGCATTCCAGAGCGGCTCGAAAAGCTGGTTGGCGAAGCGCAGGGCCAGGATGTTCTGGACCGTCTCCTTGCCAAGGTAGTGATCGATCCGGAAGACCGCGTCCTGCGGGAACACCGACTCCACGATGTCATTGAGCTGCCGCGCCGATTCCAGGTCATGCCCGAACGGCTTCTCAATCACCACCCGGCGCCATGTGTCGCGCTCCGCCTGGGCCAACCCGTGCTTCGAGAGCTGGCGGCAGACTTGTTCGAAGGCCTTGGGCGGGATGGACAGGTAGAACGCATGGTTGCCCCGCGTGCCACGATGTTCGTCCAGCTCGTAAAGCGTCTTGCCGAGCCGCTCAAAAGCGTCGTCGTCGTCGAACTCGCCCTGCACAAACCGGATGCCCTCGGACAGCTGTTCCCAGACCCTTTCGTCGAAAGGTGTGCGGCAGTACGCCATGACGGACTGCTTCACCTGGGCGGCAAAGTCGTCGTCGTCCCACTCGCGCCGGGCGAAGCCCACAAGGGCAAAGCTCGGCGGCAGCAGTCCGCGGTTGGCGAGGTCGTAGACGGCCGGCATGAGCTTCTTGCGGGCAAGGTCCCCCGTGACGCCGAAGAGGACCAGCGACGACGGCCCGGCGATGCGGTTCAGGCGGCGGTCACGGGGATCCCGGAGCGGGTTCTGCACCCGGCCCGAGGACGTCCTGCCGCCGTTGTTGGTTTCTGGCATTGTTCCTGGGTGCCTTAGCTTTCGGTGGAGGATGCTGTCTGGCCGGCCAGGGCCGAGACCAGTTCCTGCAGCTGGCGCACGCCGGCGGCGCGGTCCGTAAGGTGCAGGCGGAGGACCGGGCGGCCGTGTTCGCTAAGGACCTGAGCGTCGCCGGCGGCCTGGGCGGAAATCAGTTCGCCGAAGGTGAAGGGGCGGCCGGGGATGGGGAGATCGGTTGCGGCCGCGGCCGTTACCTGCAGGAACACGCCGATCGCAGGTCCGCCCTTGTGGAACTGGCCGGTGGAGTGCAGGAACCGTGGGCCCCAGCCGAAGGTGACCGGACGGCGGCTGAGCGCAGCCAGCTGGTCCCGGACACCCTCCAGGGAAGCGAAGGCGAGACGGTCGAAGTAGGCCTGGACGCTCAGGTAGCCGTCCGGGCCAAGTTCTCCGAGCAGTGCGCTGACGGCCTCGGCCGCCGTGCCGGCACCGCCAAGCCAATCCCCACCACGGACCTCGATGGCGCCGTCCGTGAAGTCGGCCGGTGTGGGCTCCGGCTGGGCGTCCAGCAGACCGCGGGCGGCGACTTTCGCGGCCTCAACGTCGGGCTGGTCGAAGGGATTGATGCCGAGCAGGCGGCCGGCCACCGCGGTGGCGAACTCCCAGGCCATCATCTGGGTGGGGAGCCCTCCCGCGATGGCCACCTCGTTCTCGCCGAGCTCGACGTCGGCATCCGCAGCGACGAGGCGGATCACGAGGACGTCGGGAGCACCGAGGGTGGCTTCGGGCGAACCCGCTCCGGCGACGACCGGCAGCACGCCGGTGCCCAGCTTCCCGGTTGATTCGGCAATGAGCTGTTCGGCCCAGTCGGCGAAGCCGGCGATGCCGGACCCGTCCTCGGCGATGACGATCTTGTTGCGCAGCGGGTTGGTGCCGCCCAGCGCCGTACCGAGGGCCAGCCCGATGTTTTCCGCGGAGTCATCGTTGAGGACCTCGGCGGCTTCCTCGGCCTCGTCCAGGAAGGCCTGGATGTCGACGCCGGCAAGACCGCTGGGCACCAGCCCGAACGCGGTGAGGGCGGAGTAGCGGCCCCCGACGTTCGGATCGGCGTTGAAGACGGCACGGTAGCCGGCCGCGCGGGCGGACTTGTCCAGGGGCGAGCCGGGATCGGTGACGATGATGATCCGGCTCTTGGCGTCGACGCCGGCTTCGGTGAAGGCGTGTTCGAAAATCCGGCGCTGCGAGTCCGTTTCCAGGGTGGAGCCGGACTTCGAGGACACCACGATTGCGGTTTCAGTCAGCCTGTCGGCCAGCGCGGCCGCGACCTGTTCGGGATCGGTGCTGTCCAGCACGGTCAGCTCGACGCCGGCGGTCCCGGCAATGACCTCCGGGGCCAGCGAGGATCCGCCCATGCCGCACAGAACGATCCGGCGGACACCCTCGGATCGGAGGGCGTCGCGGAGCGTCAGGATGTCCGCAACGAGCGGCTGCGAGACTGTGGCAGCCTCGACCCAGCCGAGCCGGACGGAGGCCTCGGCTTCGGCGTCGGGACCCCAGAGGGTGGGGTCCTTGGCGAAGATCCGGGTGGCAACCTTGTCTTCCAGCAGGGCCGGGAGGAGCTGTTCGTGGGCCTGGCGGGCAGCGCCCGTGGCGTCGTAGCTGAGAGTCGTCATAGTGGACTAGGCGTCCTTCCGTGCGGCGGCGAGGGCGCCCTCGACGTCGGCGAGCAGTTCCTTCCAGCTGGCCACGAACTTGTCGAGGCCTTCGGATTCGAGCACCGCGACAACGTCGTTATAGGAGATGCCCAGCGCGTCGAGTGCGTTAAGGGTGGCGTTCGCATCGTCGTAGCCGCGGGTGATGGTGTTTCCCGTGACCACGCCGTGGTCGAAGGTGGCGTCGAGCGTTTTCTCCGGCATGGTGTTCACGACGCCCGGGGCTACGAGTTCCGTGACGTAGAGGGTGTCCGGGTAAGCCGGGTCCTTCACGCCGGTGGAGGCCCACAGCGGGCGCTGCGGGAGCGCGCCGGCTTCAGCCAGCAGGGCCCAGCGCTCGGTGGCGAAGAGTTCCTCGTAGACCTGGTAGGCGAGGCGGGCGTTGGCCAGGCCGGCCTTGCCCTTGAGGGCGCGGGCCTCGTCGGTACCGATCGCGTCAAGGCGCTTGTCGATTTCCGAATCCACGCGGGAGACGAAGAAGGAAGCGACGGAGTGGATCTTGGAGAGGTCGTGGCCGTTGTCCTTGGCCTGCTCGAGGCCGGACTGGAAGGCATTGATGACGGCGCGGTAGCGCTCCAGGGAGAAAATCAGCGTCACGTTCACGCTGATGCCGGCCGCGATGGTGGCCGTGATGGCATCGAGGCCTTCGAGCGTGGCGGGGATCTTGATCAGGACGTTTTCCTTGTTCACCTGGCCGTGGAGTTCCTTGGCCTCCGCGATGGTGCCGGCGGTGTCCCAGGCCAGGCGCGGGTCGACCTCGATCGAGACGCGGCCGTCAACACCG
>JAODMA010000276.1 GCA_025464545.1 Arthrobacter sp.
AGCGTCATGCCGAACGCATGGAACATCGGCAGGATGGCGTAGAAGACTTCCTTGCGGTACTCGGCACCTTCCATCCAGGCCTCGCCCTGGAGCGCATTGGAGTACAGGTTGAAGTGCGTCAGCATGGCACCCTTGGGCCGGCCGGTGGTGCCCGAGGTGTATTGGATCACGGCCAGGTCATCGACCGAGGGGCGGGGGCGCCCCGGATCGATCCGGCCGTGGCCGAGGAGCTCCGCCCACGGCGTGGTCCCCGGCGCGGGGCCTGTCAGCGCTGCGCGGGTGTCCCGCAGCTTCTTCAGCGGCAGGCGCAGCGCCAGGCGCTTCACCGCGGGGAACGCCTCCAAGAGCTTCACCGAGACGACGTGATCAAGTTCGACGTCGGCCGGCAAATCCCGGACGGCGGCAGCGGCCTTGTCCCAGACAATCACGACCCGGGCCTGGTGGTCCTCGAACTGGTGGCGGAGTTCCCGGGACGTGTACAGCGGGTTGTGTTCGACGACGACGGCACCCAGGCGCAGCACCGCGTAGAAGGCGACGACGTGCTGCGGGCAGTTCGGTAGGATCAGCGCCACCCGGTCGCCCACGCGCACGCCCAGCCGGCGGAGGCCCTCCGCTGCGCGGTCCACCTGTTCACCGAGCTCGCGGTAGCTGGTGCGGCGCCCGAAGAACTCCAGCGCGGGGGCGGCACCCGCCTCGGCCACGGACCGTTCGAGCATCGCGACGAGCGACTCCGTGGGTAGCTCGATCTCGGCCGGGACACCCGGTTGGTAGTTCTTCACCCAGGGCTGCTGATCTGATTTCGCCATGCTCACATCCTGCCGTGAAGAGCTGCGCGGGGTCGAATTGCGGCGGGGCGCCCGCGCCTACAGTCGGCCTCGGGCGGCGGCGTGGGGGCCTTCGACCACGTCGTAATCCCACCGGGAACGGAAAGGTGGACCGGCCGCCAGGAGCAGAAGCTCGTCGCCTTCCAAAAGTAGGGTCACAAGCACGCCCTTGCCGCCATCCGGCCCGCAGTTGTCGTTCCAGCTGCCCAGGAATCGACAACAACTGCGAGCCGGCCTCACTTGTGACTGGCGGCCGCCGCATCCCGCTGGTCGCGCTGGAAGAGGGCATACAGCCACCAGAGCGAGGGAATGACCAGGAGGCCTGCGACAATGATGGCGATGAGATTGGCGGTCAGCACCGATTGGGTTGCTGCCACCTGATCCACCGTCGCGCCGGGCAGGATTTCGGGGTACTGGCCCACGCCCCAGCCCCAGAGGAGGGCCGTCACGGCCAGGGCGGCGGAGAGCCGGACAGCCAGGAACTGCCGCCGCCACATCAAGACCAGTGAGATAACTCCCGCTGCAGCGGAGGCGATGGCAAAAGGCAAAGCCTTGCCGGTGGTCAACTCGCGGAACAGCTGCGGCGCGTCAACGCTCAGCACAATCAACTCCGCCACGGCCAGGACTCCCATAATGAACCCGGCCACCAGGGCCCTGGACCGGAAGGCGTCCACAAGCGCCGGATCTCCGACCCGCCTCGCGTCCTGGGTCAGGAACGCGGCGGCCAGATAAGCAGTGGTGCCAATGGCAAACAGGCCGCTGACCATGGAGGTGGGATTCACCCAGCTCCAGATCGGATGGCCGCCGGCAATGCCGGGGGGAACCCGGTCCGAAGCCAGGGCACCGGCCACTGTGCCGAGGAAGAACGGCGTCAGCACCGAGGATGCTGCGAATGTGGCGCCGAAGAGGCGCTGCTGCCACAGTTCGGTGCTGACCTTGCGGAACGCGAACGCCGAGCCGCGGGCGATGATGCCGAGGGCGGCGAACGTCAGGGGGATGTAGAGGGTGGAGGAGATGGCGGCAAAAACTGACGGCATGCCGGTCCAGGCCAGGACGATGACGAAGATCAGCCACACGTGGTTGGCTTCCCAGATCGGCCCGATGGAGTGCTCGATCAGGTTCCGTTGCGGGCGCCCGGCCTCGGCCCGGCCCGCCAGCAGGTCCCAGAACCCGCCGCCGAAGTCCGCCCCGCCGAACAGGGCGTAGGCGGTGAGGCAGATCCACATGGCTGCGAGGAGGATCTCTGCGAGCGGCATGGCGGTGACCTCAGGTAATCCGGTAGCCCGAAACGTCGGATTCCTGCGGCGCCACCGGGACCGGGATGTCCCGCGCCAGCCTCCGCAGGACATAGACGGTGGCGACCGTCAGCGCCGCGTAGACAACCGTTACCAGCAGGAATCCGAAAAGCAGCCCGGGAGCCGGATTGACCGCTTCGGAGGTGCGCAGCACCCCAAAAACGATCCACGGCTGCCGGCCCACCTCGGTCACCACCCAGCCGGCCTCAAGGGCCAGCACGGCCAGCACCCCCGAAACGCTGGCTCCCCTGAGGAACCATGCCGTGCGCGGAAGGGCCTTATGCCGTTTCCAGACGACGGCCAGCCACACAGAGAGGGCCAGCAGCACGAACCCGGCGCCAACCATCACCTGGAAGGCGAGGTGCACCAGGTTCACCGGCGGCCGCTCATCCTGGGGGACCTCGTTCAGGCCCATGATCTCGGCATTCGGATCGAAGTGTGCCAGCAAGGACAGCCCATAGGGGATCTCGAGGGCGTACTGCATCTCATCATCAATCACGACGCCGCCGATGGAAAGAGGTGCACCGCGCTGGGTCTCAAAGATTCCCTCCATGGCCGCCAGCTTGACT
>JAODMA010000335.1 GCA_025464545.1 Arthrobacter sp.
CCACCTACTCACCGCTGCGGCACTGGGGCGCGGGCCCCGGCAAGAAGGTCGCCGTCGTCGGCCTCGGCGGACTCGGGCACATGGCCGTCAAGCTTGCCCACGCCATGGGCGCCGAGGTCACTGTTCTCTCCCAGTCGTTGAAGAAGCAGGAAGACGGACTCCGCCTGGGCGCGGACTCCTACTACGCCACGAGTGACCCCGGGACCTTCGAGACGCTGGCCGGCAGCTTCGACCTGATCATCAACACCGTCAGCGCCAAGATCGACATCAGCTCCTTCCTGCAGCTGCTGACCCTCGACGGCGCCCTGGTGAACGTCGGCGCACCCGCGGAGCCGCTCCCGGTCAACGTGTTCTCCCTCATCATGGGACGCCGGTCCTTCGCAGGCTCCGCAATCGGCGGAATCCGCGAAACCCAGGAAATGCTCGACTTCTGCGCCGAGCACAGGATCGGGGCCGAGATCGAGGTGATTCCGGCCGGCAAAATCAATGAGGCCTACGAACGGGTCCTGGCCTCCGACGTGCGGTACCGCTTCGTGATCGACACCGCGACGCTGGCCTGAACCACCCAAAACGACATCGATCACGCAGGAGGAGACACCGTGGAAGTCCAACCGAAACAGCCGAGCATCAAGGGACCGGCGGACATGTTCACTGGCGACGTCTGGTTCGACGTCCTTGCGAAGGGCGAAGAACCTTCGCGGTTGCGAGTGAACGCCGTGCACTTCGCCCCGGGCGCCCGCACCGCCTGGCACACGCACGCAGCCGGGCAGACCCTGCACGTCACCGAGGGCGTCGGGCTGGTCCAGTCCCGCGGCGGCGATGTGGTTGTCATGAAACCCGGCGACACGGTCTACACGCCGCCGGGCGAATGGCACTGGCACGGTGCCGCGCCTGACCATTTCATGACCCACCTGGCCATGTGGGAAGCCGTCGGCGAGGGCCAGGGCCCGGAAACCACGTGGGGCGAGCACATCAGTGCCGAGGAATACGGCACCCGCTAGCACCAGCACCTCTGCCGGGGTCCCCGGCCGGGCCCCTCGGCCCGGGGACCCCGGCGCTTGTGCTCCCGCTATAGCTGCCGTTCGTGGCAGGATCTTCCCAGGAGACCGGTGAATGGGACCCGGACTGCTGACAGACCCTTCCACCACGAAAGGCACCACTCATGAGCCTGGAACAGCACGACCTGACTCCCGGACCGGACACCGCATTCGATCCGGACTCCACGGCCGAACAGCCGGAGGGCGCTCTCCGGTCCCTGATCGGCCGCATCGAACATGAAATGACGACACTCCAGTTCGGCGGCTTCAGCCAGAACGATGCCCTCGACCTCGGGCTGCTCCTCGTGGAACTCGGCACCACACGCAATCTTCCGATAGCGATCGACGTCCGAAGAAGCGCCCACATCCTCTTCCATGTTTCGCTGCCCGGGGCCACCGCGGATAACGAGATCTGGGTCGAACGAAAAAGCCGGACTGCAGCACAGTACGCCGAACCTTCCCTCCTGGTCGGCCTGCGCGGGCGGCTCGGCGGTGGACGAATCGAGGACAACGGCTGGTTCGATCAGTCGCGCTACGCCGCACACGGCGGCGCGTTCCCGCTGTACGTGAAGGGAACCGGAGCCGTTGCCACCGTGACTGTTTCCGGGCTGCCGCAGAAGGAGGACCACGACCTCGTCGTCGAGGCCCTGACGGCGTTCAAGGGCACCGCCTTCTAGGCCGCTCGGCGTCGCGGTAGTGCGAGAATCAAGTCGTGACTGATCTTGATCTGGACGTGTCCTGGTACGCGGGGACGCAAACCCCGGCGGAAGCCCGTGCGGCCATGCTCCAGCAAATGGCCCGGCGCTACCCGAGTATCGTAGCGATCGCCACGTCAAGGACGCATGACGAGGACTCGGCGGCCGGGCACGGCTGTGACGACCAGTTCGAATTCGAATTTCGCTCGATTTGCTCTTGGATGGCTTTGGGCGGCTCCACGAACAGGGCTGGACGTCCAGGCAGGCGAAACACAATCGGAAGTACCAGTAGAAAGCGCTGATCGTCCTCTTGCCTGAGGCCGCACTTCGGAGGAGTATATGCGGCAAACTCCAGGAGGCCCGAGATGACCCAGCTTGGCAAGTTCGAGAAGTACTTGATCGAGGAATTCTTCGACGATTACCGCGCTGGCGCCCTGTCGCAACAAACCTTCACCCGCCGGGTGGCGTTCATTACGGGGAGCATGGCGGCCGCGGCGGCCGCGATGCTCCTGGTCGGCTGCACGCCCCAGGAAGTTCCCCGCAGCACCGACCCCATGCCCACCCCCAGCACTCCTGCCTCGTCCGCGGGGTCCGGCTCCGTCACCCCCGGCCCGGTAGAGGGGGCGAAGAGCCCGTTGTCCGTTCCCGAGGGTGCGCCAGGCCTGACCACCGGGACGGTGCGATTCCCCGCCGGTGCTGCTGAGATCAGCGCCTATCTGGCCCGGCCGGAGGGAGGCGCGGCCGGACCCGCCGTGCTGGTCTGCCACGAGAACCGTGGACTCACGCCGCACATCCAGGATGTGGCACGACGCTTCGCCAAGGCCGGCTACGCGGCCCTGGCGCTGGACCTGCTCAGCAGGGAGGGTGGCACGGCGAGCCTTGACCGGGATGCCGTCCCCGGAGCCCTGACCCAGGCGGGCGCGCAGCGCCATGTCGCCGACTTCGCCGCCGCTTTCGACTACCTGAAGTCACAGGCGTACGTGGACCAGGGGCGGATCGCCATGAACGGCTACTGCTTCGGCGGCGGCATCACCTGGCAGGCCGCCACCGACATCCCCGGGCTGAAGGCCACGGCGGCGTTCTACGGCCCCTCCCCCGACCTGGCCAAGGTCCCGACGATCAAGCCTGCCGTGTTCGGCGTCTACGCCGAACTCGACCAGCGGATCACCGGCGCCATGCCGGCGCTCCGGGACGCCCTGGCCGCCACCGACGTCCGCCATCAGCTCACCATCTACCCCGGCGTCGACCACGCGTTCCACAACGACACCGGCGATCGCTACGTGGAAGCACAAGCCACCGCCGCGTGGAACGACACACTCGCCTGGTTCGCCAAATACGTCTAAGCCGTCAGGCCCCGTCGAGTGCCAGCGACGACGACAGGCCGCGGTGGGCGTCAACTTGGGCAAGCAGTTCGTTCGCCTTCCGCTCAACGCCTTCCACGGCGTCGGCGCCGGCTACCCAGCGTAGTGGCGGCTGCTCCTGGCCAGCGAGCCGCACGAGGGCGGCAGCCAGCTTGGCTGGGTCCCCGCCCTGCTGGCCGTTCATGCCGTTCCATGCGGCAACGGTCTGCCTGGTCCGTTCGGCGTAATCGCCGACCGAGCCCTCCGCATAATCCGTCGATTCCGGGGTGAGGAGGTCGGTGCGGAAGAATCCGGGTTCGACCACCATGGTCCGGATACCGAACGGGGCGACTTCCGGGGTCAGGGACTCGATCCAGCCCTCGAGGCCAAACTTGCTCGCCGCGTAGGCCGTGCAGAACTCCTGGCCGATGAGACCGGCAGTCGAAGAGATCGTGAGCACCAGCCCGGAGCGCTGCCGGCGCATCACAGGCAACACCGCGCGGGTGACATTCAGCGGGCCGAACAGGTTGGTCTCAATCTGCCAGCGGAACTGCTCGGGGGTGATCTCCTCGAAGAACCCGGCGATGAAGTTGCCGGCGTTGTTGACCAGCACGTCGATCTGCCCAAAGCGCTCGACGGCGGCCCGCACCGCCGCTTCCGCCTCGGCAGGATCGGTGATGTCGAGTTTGACGACGAGCAGCTGGTCGGACTCCCCCAGAACTTCGGCAACCCTCTCCGGATTACGGCCTGCGGCTACTACTGCATATCCGGCGGCGAGCGCCGCCTTGGCAATGTCAACGCCCATGCCGCGGCCGGCGCCGGTGATGAACCAAACCTTCTTCTCAATCATGTATTTCAAGTCCTTCGCTTCTGAGGGGTGCAGCCGCGGGCCGGCTGTGTGCCGGTGCGGCCCCGCAGCCCGGGATGATGGGTCACCCACCATGAAAGCCGGTTCCGCCGCGGCGAGGGAGTCCCTGCCCTGAGAGGCATTGGCAGGGCCTCCCTTCCGGGCCGGGCAGGTTCTAGGGTTGAAGGCATGGACAACCGCAGTGAGATCCGGGCCTTTTTGACCTCCCGGCGGGCGAAGATCGGCCCGGAACAGGCAGGGCTGCCCGCCTACGGCGGTACCCGGCGGGTTCCCGGGCTCCGCCGCGGGGAGGTTGCGACGCTGGCCGGGGTGAGCATCGAGTACTACACCCGCCTCGAGCGTGGCAATCTTGCCGGCGCCTCTGAAGACGTGCTCGAGGCCGTTGCCAGGGCACTGCGGCTGGACGAGGCGGAACGGTCCCACCTCTTTGATCTGGCGCGGGCGGCCGGCTC
>JAODMA010000349.1 GCA_025464545.1 Arthrobacter sp.
GATCTCAGCGGGCGGACCAGCCGCCGTCCATGGTGTAGCTGGCGCCGGTGACCATACCGGCGTCGTCCGAGGCAAGCCAGGCGACAAGGGACGCCACTTCCTCGGGCTCCACGAGGCGTTTGATGGCTGATTCGGTCAGCATGATCTTGGCGAGCACTTCGGATTCCGGGATCCCGTGGACCTTGGCCTGATCCGCGATCTGGGTCTCCACCAGGGGCGTCCGGACGTAGCCCGGGTTGATGCAGTTGGACGTTACGCCGTGGGCGCCGCCCTCGAGCGCGGTGACCTTGCTCAGCCCTTCCAGGCCGTGCTTGGCGGAGACGTAGGCGCTCTTGAACGGCGAGGCGCGCAGGCCGTGCACAGAGGACAGGTTGATGACCCTGCCGAAGCCGTTGGCGTACATGTGCGGCAAGGCGGACCGGATCAGAAGGAACGGGGCCTCGAGCATGAGCGTGATGATGCGGCGGAAGTCCGCCGGATCAAAGTCCTCGATGGGACTTATCCGCTGTATACCGGCATTGTTGACGAGGATGTCGCAGTCCAGGCTAAGGGCCTGGAGTGCCTCGACGTCGAGCAGGTCAATCGCCCAGGGGGTGCCGCCTACTTCATTGGCCAGGGCGGACGCCGCGGCTTCGTCGACGTCGGCGATCGTCACCTTTGCGCCCCGCGCCGCGAGGGCACGGACGCTGGCGGCGCCGATCCCGCCGGCCCCGCCCGTGACGAGGGCCTTGCGGCCGTTCAAGCTGCTCTCCATGTCTGCACTCCTCAGTTCGGGTCAATAACGGCCCAGGCGAGGCAGGATGCACGGCACTGAGCAGCTTCACTGAGTATTGCCGCAGAAAGTGGGCGATTCAATGCTCAAACCAGCACCCCTTGTGTGCAGAATTGCAGATATGAAGGCAAATCCCGACGACCTCCTCGTGCTGCTGGCCGTATCCCGTTCCGCGAAGTTCACGACGGCGGCCCAGGCCCTTGGGCTGAACCACACCACAGTTTCCCGCCGGATTGCGGCCCTGGAGAAGGCGCTGGGCGGCCGGGTGCTGTCCCGAGCAGCCGGGGGCTGGGAGCTTACGGACCTCGGGGTTGAAGCCGTGCAGGTGGCAGAGCGGGTGGAGGAAGCCGTCCGGGCGCTCGAGCAGACCGGCCGCACGCCGGACCCGATCACCGGCGTCGTCCGGATGACCGCAACCGACGGCTTCAGCGCCTACATAGCGGCCCCGGCGGTTGCCCGGCTGCGCCGTGAGCACCCCGGCCTCAGCGTCGAGATCATCACAGTGACCCGCCGGGCGCTCCAACAGCGCTCGGGGCTGGATATTGAGGTGGTGGTGGGAGAGCCCCAGGTGCACCGGGCCGCGGCCGCTCGGCTCGGCGAATACATGCTCGGGATGTATGCCTCCCGGGACTACCTGGCGGAGTATGGCACCCCGGCGACGGCGGAGGAGCTGACGGCCCATGCCCTCGTGTACTTTGTCGATTCCATGCTCCAAGTCGACGATCTGGACGCGCCGCGCCGGCTGGTGCCGACCATGCGGGAGGGGCTGAGCTCCACCAACGTCTTTGTCCACGTGGAGGCTACCCGCGCCGGCGCCGGAATCGGCTTCCTGCCCTGCTTCGCGGCGGACCTGCACCCGGACCTCGTGCGGCTGCTGCCCGGGGAGTTTGCCGAGCTGCTGCCGTATTGGATGGTGTTGCGTCCCGATTCCATGCGCCGGCCGGCCGTGGCGGCCGTGGTTCAGGCCCTGCGGCAACAGACCGCGAACCACCGCGAGGCGCTGATGGGCCGGGGCGGGAAGTCACCGATTGTTCCCTAACCGCCCTTGAGGGCCTCAAAAGGGCGGTTACGGAGCAATCGACGGGGTTAGCGGGTCCCGCCGGACCGGGGCGCCGGCGGCGAAGGCCCGGACCTTGGCATCGTTCCAGATGTGGGCCGGCATCGCGCCGCCCAGCAGGCGCCGTGCCAGCCGCGGGTCGTCCTCGAACGGATGATCGCTGCCGGCCATGACCATGTTGCCGTAGCGCCGGCCCTTGAGCATCGCGGGGTCCGCAATTAGCGTGGTGTGCTCGAACGCGTCCACGATGGTGGCCGCGTCTTCCCGGGCGTTCCTGAGGTCCGGGGCATCGCCGGAATTCACCACATAGATCCCGCCCGGCGCCATGACCCGCTTGGCATGCGCCGCGAATTCCCGCGTGGTCAGCGGCCGGGGCGTCACCGAACCGGCAAAGACATCACGGATGATGACATCGCGGGTCTCCGGGGTCAGGCTCTCGGTGACCTCCCGCGCCTCCCCCACGCGCAACCGCAGCAGTGGGGCCTTGGGCAGATCAAACCAGCCGCGGACGTACTCGGCGAGCCTGCCGTCCAGCTCCACGACCACCTGGCGGGCCTCCGGGTAGGCGGCATGGAAGTATCGCGCCAGTGAGCATGCTCCCCCACCGAGGTGAAGGGCGCGCAGCTTCGGCTTCGTGTCCGGGGGCCAGCGTGACTCCACCAGGGCCGCGATCCAGCGCATGTACTCGAAATCAAGAAACAGGGGATCCGCCAGATCGATGTGGGAGCTCATCACGCCGTTGATGCGCAGCAACCAGCCGGTGGAATTGTCCTGGTCCGCGATCAGCTCGCAGTCTCCGGTGTCGATGTAGTAGACGCCCTCAACGGGTCCGTGGGGGCGGCGCCCCTTGGGCACGTCCACCACTCCCGGCGCCGCAGGTCCGGCGTTCCGGCTGGCCGCCCTGCCCCGCTTCGCCATCAGCCGTCCGCCGTTTTCCTCATCCGTCAACCCTAGTTCACCGGGCGGCCCGCCGGAGCGGTGCCCGCGGCAAAGTCCAGCCATCGCGCAGCTCGCGAAAAATACAGCAAGGGTACTTACTATCCGATAGTAACCATGCTTACTATTGGTACTCCAGTATTGCTGGTTTGCGATCAGCATCCGATCTTCTTGGAAAGAGAGCGAAGATGACAGAGAACCAATGGCCCCAGGACGGGAGCCTCGGCACCCCTACGGCTACCCAGCAGACTCCCGTGCGGCAGGCTTCGACCTTCCCCGCCGGCGCGAACGCCGGAACACCAGCTGGCACGTCCACTGGTGCAGACTCCAAGAAGGATGCAGCCAAGGATGAAGCCGCGGAAGTAACCCGCCAGGCCACCGGTGCGGCCAAGAACGTAGCGGAGACGGCGAAGACGGAAGCTGGCAACGTAGCGGCCGAGGTTAAGACGAACGCCACGGACCTCCTGCACCAGGCCAAGTCGGATCTCACCGACCAGGCCGGTACGCAGCAGCAGAAGGTCGCCGAGGGCCTGCGTTCCATCTCGACCGAGCTGCACTCCATGGCCTCCGCTTCGGATCAGCCCGGCGTCGCCAGCGACCTGGTCCGCCAAGCCGCCGAGCGCTCCTCCGCCGTCGCGTCCTGGCTTGACGGACGCGATCCCGGTTCGCTGCTGACAGAAGTGAAGTCCTTTGCGCGCCAGCGTCCCGGCACGTTCCTTCTGCTCGCCGCCGGTGCAGGCGTACTGGCCGGACGGCTCAGCCGCAGCCTCAGCGCAGGCGCTCCCGAAACGACGGGCACCGCATCCCCCACTTCAGTCTCCCGGGTACCGGATACCGGGACGGCCGTCCCTCCGCCGCCCGTGCAGCTGCCGGCTCCGGCAGTGACGACGGCAGGCGCAGCTGACACCTACCCGCCCAACCCGCTGGACTCCGCTCCGGCCGTCGCCGGGGCGCAGGACCGATGGGGCTCCGAACCGGTGGTCACCGACCCGCTCCGCACCGACCCGCCGCGCGACGACCCCTTTGACGGTGGCCGTCGATGAGCAGCGAAATGCCTCCCACAGCCGCGCATGCCAAGGCCGAAACATCGTCCCTGGGTGAGCTCCTCGGCGACGTAACGCGGGACATGTCCACCCTGATGCGGCAGGAAGTCGAGCTCGCCAAGGTCGAGCTCAAACAGTCCGCCACGCGGGCCGGCAAGGGCAGCGGCATGCTCGCCGGCGCCGGCGTCGCGGGCCATTTCGTGCTGCTTTTCCTCTCCCTGGCACTCTGGTGGGCGCTCGGAGGGCTGATCGGCCTCGGCTGGTCCGGCGTTGTCGTGGCCATCATCTGGGGCATTGTTGCAGCCGTCCTGGCCTCGACCGGCCGCAAGGAACTCAAGGCAATCAAGGGCCTGCCCCAGACCGCCGAGACCCTGCAGGAAATTCCCCCCACGCTTAAGCCCAACTCTTAGATCCAGCGAGGAAACAGTATGAGTGAAAACCCGGATGTCATCCGAGCAGATATCGAAGCAACCCGCGCACGGCTCGGCACCAACGTCGACGCAGTGGCGGACAAGGTCACGCCGTCGCACATCGTGCAACGGCAGAGTGACAAAGTCAAAGAGTCCGTTAAGGACGCCGTCTTCGGAGTGAAGGAGAAAGTCATGGGAGCAGCCGACCACGCCTCCGGTAACGTGCATTCCGCGGCGGGCAGCGCCGGATCACGGCTGGGCGACGCCGGTTCGCGCCTGGGCGACGCCGGCTCCGCCATTGGGGACGCCCCGGCCCAGGTCAAGGCCAAAGCCCAGGGCAACCCGCTGGCAGCCGGGCTGATCGCGTTCGGGGCGGGCCTGTTGGTCTCGTCCCTGATTCCCGCCAGCCAGAAGGAGCGGGAAGCGGCCGAGGCGCTTAAGACGGCCGCGGAACCGCTCGCGACGGAGCTTACCGACGCCGCCAAGAACATCGCGGAAGGGCTTAAGGAGCCCGC